>JBDTEB010000494.1:0-12829 GCA_039922795.1 Chitinophagaceae bacterium | reverse complement strand
CCAGACGGAGATGGATTTATACGGGGTGTGACTTTCACGGAGTACAACGCCAGGAAGTTGATCATGCGTACGCCGAGTTCTGCCCGCTGCCCGGTTTTTGCCAGGCGAAGCAGGCGGTAGTAATTTTTACCGTTTTGCGGTGCTTTGTCTTCGAAATTGTAGTCCCTGGCGATCACTGACAAATCAACTCCCGGCACCATCCCAATCTGCGTGTAATCTACACCGTTAGCTGATCTCTCTATCGTAAAAGACCCGGTATTTATTTCTTGTTCCGTGGACCATTTTAAGAAAACCTGATTCTGGTTTTGCGTTACCGTAAACTGAATATTTGTATTCATTACCGCTGCATAGCTGCGAATTACAAATGTGTCGGTAATACAGCTGAGCGCCTCATTGGCGTTATCACGTACATAATAGGTGGAGGTACCGGCATCGGATGACTTTACGCTTAGCGAACGGGATTCATTTTTTATTGAGCTGCCGGCATCGGACCAGTTATAGTTTCCCGTCCAGGAGGCATTGAGTTTTACTACCTTATTTACTTCCGCAGCCAGAACGTTTCTTTTCCCCGCACCCTTCATCATGGTAAAATGATCCATTACAGTACCGGTGGTGGCCCCTATAAATTTTCCGTCGATACGATTGTCCTCGATTTCCAGGGTAAACAGTCCGCATTCGGCTGCTTCGGTTGCGGCGTAATTTCTATAATAAAACAGGGGGAATTTGGCATTTGCTCCGCCGCCCAACTGCCCCGCAGCGCCAGCTACCACATACACGGTGCCGTTTGGCCGGGTCGAATCCATAAGAATATATGGACAGGAGTTTTTTGTTCCGTCATATCGCGCGCTGGAACTGTCAACCATATTGCCAACCGGAGGCCTGGCATTATTGAAAGACGCCGAGTTTCCCGTGTGGTTTTTCACCAGGTAAGATCTTTCATAACTATGGCTATGTCCAGCCAGTACAAGATCAACATTGAATCTCTCAAGTATAGGTGTTATTCTTTCCCTCACAGCCTTCAGGTCACCTTCCTGGTCAGAGGAATGGTTGGCATTCGTGTACGGGGCGTGATGAAAACAGGCAATGGTCCATTTAAATTTACCCGCATTGGCAGCCAGGTCATTCTTTAACCAGGTAGCCTGTTGCCCGGTGGTATCGTATAACACTTTGCCGCCATCAATACCATAGGAATTCAGCATCACGAAGTGAACATTGCCGTAATTGAACGAATAGTATGACTCTGTCCCGGAGGGCACACCGCCGGATTCACCCGCTTTAGGGAGGGTAAAAATATTGTAGTACGCGATATCGCTTATATGTGCCACTCCTGCATACTCGTGATTACCCGGAACCGGAAATACCGGATGGTTATCAAAAATATTATCGTTGTAAATGTTGAAAAATCCACCCTGGTAGTCTTTGTCTGTACCAAGGGGATAAGCGTTATCTCCCAGCATTAACGTGAGGTCAGGATTTTCGCCTTTGGCGATTGTCTCGAGATAGCGATCACGACTTCTTTTTTGATTAAAGTCTCCTGTGCCTGCATCACCTATTACAGCAATTCTGATCTTGCGTGTGCTATTGGCTGGCGGGGCCGTTGAGAAAGTATTCCGGTAGCTCCCTTTCATAACGTAATCTGCGGTGCCTATCGCATAAAAATATCTGGTATCGGGGGTTAAGCCTTTGATAGTAAGTTCATGATCGGTAACGAGCGCATTATCTGAAACCGATCCGGTAAGCATGTTTTCGGCTATGCCAAACCGTATGGCGGAAGTAGAAGGAAGATTTGTTTTCCATTTAATGGTAACGCCATCTGTGGTAAGTACCTGCATCAGCGGTCCGCGGACTATTTGCGGTGGATTTTTTCCGGAGACTCCTATCATTTCCAGGTCGAAAATCATGGAGCGGCTTTGTCGGTTGTTTTGATGAACTTCTACTGCAATATCATTGATCCCTTCCTTGAACGCAGCGGTGCCAATGGTTGCCGAGGTTAGAATATTTGCATTGTCGACATTTGATGAGGTCGCCTGTGTTCCATTTTGGATGGTACCCTGCGGCATATGCGACCTGTTTACTTCCTTTCCGTTGATATAAATGACCGCTCCATTATCCACATACAGATTAAACCTGAACAGATCAAAGGATGAAAGGCGACTTATGTTTACCGATTTTCTGAAATAGGTGGTGATATCTGTGTAATTGGGATTACCACGCTTTACCTGAGTTCGAAGGTATCCACTGCCGTAACCAAATGCCGAAATTCCGGATGGCCAGCTGTCATCATTAAAAGCAGGTCCTTCTTTCCAGGCAAGAGCGGGAGTACTGCCGTCATCCAGGTATTTCCAGGCCGATCCAAATTTTAAAAAAGTGGAATCTGCAAATACGGGCGATAAAGAGGATAGCAATAAAAAAAGAAGTCCGATACCGCATTGGGTAAATACTCTCATAAAAACTAAAGATTTCGAATTGTGTCAGGAATAAGCGGATACCGGATAGCGGATATTGGAGAGGGTGGGAGAAAATCAAACCAGAAAGAAAGTTCAGCGGGCAAAGACTGTTATGCTGGCACTTTATAACCTATCGTTTCCTAACAAGAACCAAATTAGGAAAGAACTCTTGGTTCTGCAAGTTTGGGAGTGCTGAAATTCGGGATGCCTCTGTCAAAAAACAAAAATTAAGTGGAAATACGCAGTCAAAAAAAAGTGATTTCACCCTTTATGGGGTAAAGTGCTGGTGTAACTTTGAGCAGAAGGAGAACATAAAGGGTTTAAAACGATTGCAGCTTTCTATTGACTAAATTGCCGTTTCAATATCCATTAATTATGGCGCTGAACGACAATGTAAAAACAAAGACCGGTTGGAACTGGGGCAAGATCTTTCAATATTTTCTTCAGGGTGTGCTGGTCACTGCACCCCTGGTATTAACCTTTTACCTGATCTACTGGTTCGTTTCGTCGGTAGACAACCTCATCCCGGTGTTTACAGAAACAGACAAGGCAGGAAACAGTGTGAACAGGAATTATGGTTCGGGTTTCGCCATATTGATCGTAGCCCTGATCCTGATCGGATACCTCAGTTCAAATTTCATCACCAGCCGGATCTTTAACCTGTTTGACGGCTGGCTGGAAAGAACGCCTGGCGTCAAATTCATTTACTCGTCTATTAAAGATTTTTTTGAGGCCTTCGCAGGAAGCAAAAGAAAATTTAATAAGGCCATATTGATCAATATTCACGGACCCGAGGTCTGGCAGATCGGCTTTATCACAGATGAAGACGCATCTCACCTTGGCCTGCAGAATCATATTACCGTTTATGTACCGATGTCTTTTTCCTTTGCAGGTTCCACCTATATCGTTCCGCCACACAAAGTGCGGCGTATCGAAAATATCACTGCGGGTGAGGCCCTCAAGTACACCGTTTCCGGAGGGATCACCGAGATTGACGACGAGGATCACCGCATCCGTCAAACGATTCATTAGGCCGGTTGCCCTTGTTTCCATTTTTCTTTTTTCCGCTGAGGCCGCCTGGTGCTGGGGATTTTATGGTCATCAGAAAATAAACTTCCTGGCCGTTTTTCTGCTTCCACCGGAGATGATCGGTTTCTACAAATCAAATATCAATTATCTCAGTGAGCATGCCGTCGACCCCGACAAACGGCGGTATATGATCGAAGCGGAAGGGCCCAGGCACTACATCGATATCGATACGTATGGAAAATATCCGTTTAAAGAACTGCCGCATAACTATGATTCCGCCGTGGCAAAGTTTGGTAAAGACAGTCTGCAGGCTCACGGTATAGTACCCTGGTGGACCGTTATTATGCTTCAGCGACTTACAAAGGCATTCAGGGATAAAGACAAAGGGTTGATTCTGAAACTCTCTGCTGAGCTGGGGCATTACGCAGCAGATGCACATGTGCCGCTTCATGCCTGTCACAACCATAACGGGCAATACAGCAATCAAAAAGGAATTCATGCATTCTGGGAGAGCAGGATCCCTGAACTGCTCGCCGATAAAGAGTTTGACTTTCTGATCGGCAAAGCCCGTCATATTGCCAACCCTTCAGCATTTATCTGGAAGGTTGTACTGGAAAGTGCCTCAGCGGCCGACACCGTTTTACATGTTGAAAAAGAACTCAGCCTTGTTTTTCCATCCGATCAGAAATATGCTTTTGAAAGCAGGAATGGCAAAATGGAAAGGCAGTATTCTACCGGATTTTCGATTGTTTACAATAGAAAACTGAACGGCATGATTGAACGAAGAATGCGGCAATCCATACAGGCTACGGCAAATCTTTGGTACACGGCCTGGGTAAATGCAGGACAGCCAAACCTCAAAAACCTTGCTACAGAAGACCGTTCACCAGCCGACACTACCCTTTTGGAGACGCTGAACGAGCGCTGGAAACAAGGGAACATATTGGGGAAAGACTGTGATCAATAGCGGTTTTCACATAAACACTGCTCAGGAAACCTCGCCGTGCAATGGATTTTAACCCGGAATAGTCTTCCCCTTATCTTACTTTTGCCCGTATTGAAAATCTCAAAAAGACAACAAAAACAAAGGTGATCCACAATTTCAATTCAGGGCCGAGCATCCTTCCCCGGGAGGTGTTTGAACAGGCTTCCGAAGCCATCAAAAACTTTAATCATACGGGGCTTTCCATTCTCGAGATCGGGCACAGAACGTCAATGTTTGAAAGCGTATTGGCTGAAGCCATCTCGCTGATCAAAGAACTGATGAAACTTGACGATTCGAAAGAAGTACTCTTCCTGCATGGTGGCGCCTCTACCCAGTTTTTTCAGGTGCCGATGAATTTTCTTGGCGACCACGAAACTGCTGCTTACCTCGATTGTGGCACCTGGGGTACCAAGGCGATCAAAGAGGCCAGGCTTTTTGGTACTGTTGATGTGGTTGCCAGTTCCAAAGACAGGAATTATTCCTACATCCCGAAGAACTACACGATCCCGTCAACAGCCAGTTATTTTCATTACACTACCAACAATACGATCGAGGGAACACAGATGCATGTAATTCCCGACTCCCCAGTTCGGCTGGTGGCCGATATGAGCAGCGATATCCTGAGTGCAGAGATGGATTATAACCGGTTCGGGCTGATCTACGCCGGGGCCCAGAAAAATATTGGAGCGGCCGGAGTAAATCTCGTTGTACTGGATCATGAGATCCTCAAGACCACAAAAAGGAAACTTCCTTCCATGATGGATTACAATGTTCACGTGGCCAACGCATCGATGCTTAACACTCCCCCGGTATTTGCGGTGTACGTGTGCATGCTCACGCTGAGATGGTTAAAAAGCAAGGGCGGGGTGGCAGGAATAGAACCGGCTAACAATGAAAAGGCCCACCTTCTTTACGAATGCCTCGATAACAATCCGGTATTCAAGCCAACCGTAGCCAGGGAAGACCGCAGTAAAATGAACGCCGTTTTTATTATTGAGAATCCACTCCTTGAGAAAGAGTTTCTTGATATCTGTAAGGAAGAAGGCATGGTAGGGATAAAAGGACACCGAAGTGTGGGAGGCTTCAGGGTTAGTATGTACAATGCCCTCGAACTCGATAGTATTAAAGCAATTGTGTCTTTGATTCACCAGTTCAGCGTAAGAAAAGGTTAATCATCATCTATCGGAATAACAGCGCCGCAAGTTCTGCGGCAAAATTTACAAGAGCACAGCATGGCAGTTATCGAACCATTTAAAGCACTAAGACCGCAGGCAGAATATGCAAGCCAGGTAGCTTCAAGACCTTATGATGTGCTCACCGCCAGGGAGGCGAAGGTTGAGGCACAGGGCAATCCTTACTCATTTCTTCATATTACAAAAGCCGAGATCGATCTTCCGGAAGATCTTGATTCCCATTCTGCAGAAGTGTACCAGAAGGCAAAAGAAAATCTGCAGGCATTCAGGCAACGAGACGTTCTCTTCAAAGAAAATAAACCCTGTTATTACATCTATCGTCTTGTTATGAACGGGCGTGAACAGACCGGGCTGGTCTGTGGTTCCTCGGTGAAAGATTACGAGAAGAACATCATAAAAAAACATGAACATACCCGGCCCGAAAAAGAGGAAGACAGAATCAATCATATCCTTGCCACGGGTGCACAAACAGGGAACGTGTTCCTGGCTTATCGCGCAGTTGACGAGATCGACGCATTGATCGACCAGTGGAAGGCAAAGAATTCCCCAGTTTATGATTTCACTGCAGAAGACGGTATCCGGCATTCTATTTGGGTCGTAAATCAGGATGCTACGATCGAAACAATAACCGGCTATTTTGCCAGCCTTGTCCCCTTCACTTATATCGCAGATGGGCATCACCGTGCAGCCAGTGCCGCCAAGGCTAAGAAAGCACTTGGTGATCAGGCGAAACCATCAGCCGCATTCTTTCTTACCACGCTGTTCCCATCAAGCCAGCTTGAAATCATGGATTACAATCGCGTGATCAAAGACATGAATGGCTTATCAACATCAGCATTTCTTGAAAAAACAGGCGAAAAGTTTTTTGTAGAAAAACAGGAACAGGCTTACAGGCCTGAAGCCCTGCATCAATTCGGGCTTTATATCGAGAACAACTGGTATAAATTGACTTCCAGGGAAAATTCCTTTGGCACAGATCCCATCGGCATCCTCGATATTACCATTCTCCAGGAAAATCTGCTGGATCCTGTTCTCGGAATCAAAGACCAGCGCACAGATACGCGCATAGATTTTGTAGGAGGTATCAAGGGACTTAAGGAGCTGGAGAAAAGAGTGAACAGCGGAGAAATGAAAATCGCTTTCAGTCTTTACCCCGTAAGCATAAAACAACTTTTTGATATCGCTGACAGTGACAATATCATGCCTCCTAAAAGCACCTGGTTCGAACCAAAGTTGCGGGATGGCCTGCTGACTCATCTCATCGATTAACACATAACGAATGAAAGCCGTACTGGTCATTTTCTTACTGGCAATGTTTCATTGTCTGCATGCTCAAACAACCGATGTAAAAAGCCTGCAGGAAACAGCCAGAACATTTTCGAAACAGGGAGATTACGCCAATGCGGCAATCGTACTTTCCCGCGCACTGCAGCAAGACCAGGGAAATCTGCAGATCATAAAAGACCTCGCCTTTGCACAATACATGCAAAAAGATCTCAACAATGCTTTTCAAACCGTGAAGAGTATCATTGATCGTAAAGATGCAGATGTTGAAGTGTACCAGATTGCCGGAATGATCTACAAGGAAAAAGGAGATTTTTCCGAGACCGAAAAACTATACAAGAAGGGATTGAGAAAATTTCCTGCCAGCGGCGTGCTTTATAATGAGTATGGAGAATTACTATGGTACCGGCAGGATTATAATGCCATCCGGCAGTGGGAAAAAGGTATCGAGGTAGATCCGAATTTTAGCAGTAATTATTACAATGCGGCAAAATATTATTACTTCACGGTGGATAAAACCTGGAGCCTCATCTACGGGGAGATCTTTGTAAATTTAGAGAGCCTTAGCCGCCGCACGATCGAGATAAAATCACTGCTTATAAACAGCTATAAAAAAATATTTTCCGATGGTGAGATCATGAAAAATCAAAATGCAAAAAATGAGTTTTCCACGGCTTTTCTGAACACCATCAACAAACAAACTTCAATACTCTCGCTGGGGATCACCCCTGAATCCCTTACAATGATAAGAACCCGTTTCCTTCTTGACTGGGACGACAGGTATGCTCAGCAATTTCCTTTTCGTTTGTTCGAATATCACCGGCAACTATTGCGTGAAGGACTTTTCGACGCTTACAATCAATGGCTTTTCGGACCGGTGCAAAATCTTACCTCATTCCAGAACTGGACAAACACCCACGCTGAGATTTATAAGGAATTCACAAACTTCCAGCGCGGCAGGGTCTTCAAACTGCCGACAGGGCAGAACTACCAGAGTAAAAACCTTTAAGGAGCGGCTTTTACGATCAGCCTTATGGTGGCAGTCAGCCTGCTTTGTCGTTTCTGCGATATTGTTTACATTCAATCGGTAATATATGAACGCGTGATTACGAAACTTATACCGTAGTCGCATTATCTGAAAAATATGACTGAAGCGAAACGATTGTTTGATTGCACCAGGTACCACCTGGAGCGGCTACCCATTGACGATATGCTGGCGGCGAAGGAAGACGGACAATGGAAAAAATACAGCACGAAAGAAGTTTCTGAGCTGGTCGACACCCTGGGTGCCGGCCTTGTAAATATGGGTTACGGGGGCGGTGATGGCAGTGTGGAAGGTCGAGACAAGATCGCTGTCATGTCCAACAACCGGCCTGAATGGATGCTGCTGGATTTTGCCTCGCAACAAATTGGTGCCGTGCTTGTGCCTATCTACCCTACCATCAGTATAAATGAACTGGAATTCGTATTAAATGATGCCGCAGTAAAACTGGTATTTGTTCATGACCGGGACCAGTTTGAGAAGATCAGCTATATCTCTGACCGCATACCTTCAATACAGGGGATATATACCTTCAATAAAATTCCCGGCGCCAATCACTGGAAAGAGATTCTCACTAAATCAACACCCCAGGCGCTGGCTGAAGTGGCGAGGATTGCCGAATCGATCAGCCCCTACGACCTGGCCACAATCATTTACACGTCTGGAACTACAGGAACTCCAAAAGGCGTAATGCTCAGTCATGACAACATCCTAAGCAATGTGACTGCGAGCATGAAATGTTTGCCCATCCATGTAAAACGCGCGCTCAGCTTTCTGCCGCTGAATCACATCTTTGAAAGAATGGTCAGCTACATCTATCTTTTTTCCAATATCTCCATCTATTACGCCGAAAGCCTGGACACCATTGCCGATAATCTTCGCGAAGTAAGACCCCAGATCTTTACCACCGTGCCAAGGTTATTGGAAAAAGTTTACGACCGTATCATGAGCAAGGGAATGGAGCTAACGGGTATGAAAAGGAAATTATTTTACTGGGCGCATGACCTCGCGCTTAACTATGAGATCAATAAAAACCAGGGCTTCGCCTACAGGTTACAGTTATCCCTCGCCAACAAATTGATCTTCAGTAAATGGAGGGAAGGTCTTGGCGGCGAGATAGAATGTATTGTATCCGGTGGGGCAGCCTGCCAGGTACGGCTTATAAGAATTTTTACTGCAGCAGGAATTCCGGTTCTTGAAGGGTACGGACTTACCGAAACCTCACCCGTGATCGCCGTGAACCGCCATGAAATACACGACAGGAAATTCGGGACCGTAGGTCCATTACTTGACAATGTGCAGGTAAAAATCGCCGAAGACGGAGAGATCCTCTGTAAGGGTCCAAACGTAATGTTGGGATATTACAAACAACCAGGCCTTACCGCCGATGTGTTCCAGGATGGCTGGTACATGACAGGCGATATCGGCATGATGGTAGATGACAGATATCTGAAGATCACCGACAGAAAAAAAGAACTTTTCAAAACAAGCGGAGGAAAATACGTTGCACCGCTGCCGATAGAGAACAAGTTGAAGGAATCTATTTATGTAGAACAGGCCATGATCGTTGGATCAGAAATGAAATTCGTGGGGGCGCTCATTGTCCCCTCTTTCTCAAATCTCAGGGAATGGCTCCGGCAAAACGGAGTTCCATTTACAAACAAAGAAGATGTACTGGGCTTACCGGTAGTACAAAATCTCTATCGTGAACTCGTGGAAAGTTTTAACAAGTTTTTCAATCACGTAGAGCAGGTGAAGCGCTTCGAATTGCTTTCGGAAGAGTGGAGCGTGGAAACAGGTGAGATGACACCCAAGATGAGCCTCAAAAGAAAAGTGATCCTTGAGAAATACCGTCACTCCATCAACAGGATCTATCATGCTGAGTAGTCGGGCAGATGTATACTATCGCTAAAAAAATCACAAAATTATTTTGACCACCTTACAATTTGCTTTACGTTATCACGTTTAAGCATTGGTTTTTCATAGGATATTGGATTTAAAGCGGGGCTGGATGTTTATCCTGGCCCCTTTTTAATTTTTATCCTGCCGCTAATCTAGAAAGGCAGATCATCCTGGTCGGGTATATTGACGGTATCGATTTCTTCAGGGCCCGTGGACCCTTGCTGAGGCTGCATACTGATAGCTTTCAGGTCGGTGTACCATTTACCGTTATATTCTCTGCTCTCTACATCGAAAAGAACCTTTACCGCCTGGCCTGGTTTAAATTTATTCAGATCGATCTTGTCGCCCCAGGCACTGAGACAAACCTTCTTAGGATAAGTGTCTGTTGTTTCGATCACAAAGTCCTGCTTTTTCCATTGACCATTTTTTCCTGTTCCTGTCTGCGCTGTCAGCAGCAGTAAAATTTTTCCTGAAATTTCCATACGTTATTCAATGATTTTGATAGGTAAAAATATAAATATCCGGGTATCATCCCTCATGATTCAAAAGGTATCTTCTTTTCCTGCTTGCCTGGTATTTTTTCTGCAGCACTTCACTCATTGTTTTATTGTTCACCTTGGCTTCGACCCACGAGATAACATCGAGGTAAGCAAAAGCGCGGGTTTCAAAACGGCTTTTCTCGAGATGCCTGATCTTTTCAAGAAATTTTTCCAGTTCAGGCTTCATCGAATGTCTCGAGACCCGGAATGAACTGCGAAGAAAGCGGAACATTTCCTCTTCTACAATCGTCAGATTTTCCATCCTGGCCATATACCGGTACACCGATTTGATGAGGTATTCGATAATGTCGAAATTGCGTAATTCAAAATGAGCCATCAGGTGCAGCAGTCGGGCATAACACTGCAGGTCATTTCTCAGATCCAGGGAATCATTGATGATCCGTTGCAGGTAATCAATGCACTTCTCATAATTCTGGCTGCCAAAATAAAGGGTTGCGATTTTATAGTTGAATACGAGAATGCGGTGACGGTCAATGTATTGAACGTATTCTTGCAGTTTCGATTCGATGTGTTCTACCAGTGAAAGCCCTTCCTTGAAAGTGCCAAGCATCAGGTGCTGGTTGATCTTTGCGCTGTTTATATAAACAAAGGTCTGAATCCTGAAATTATCATGCTTGTTGGCCAGGTCAGAAGTCGCGAAATGTTCGAAATCCCTGAGGATGGAATCGAACTGCTGATAATTTCTGAGGTCGAAATGCGCATTCAGCAGGTTATGCATTCCCTTGGTATAATGGCCTGTTTCCACCTGTACCATTATCGGGTTTTCAGTAAACAGGTTAACCCATTTCTGCGAATACCGGTAATACAGCAGGAAGTTCTGGCAGATGAAGGTGTACCAGCAATAACTCTGATATAGATAAAGGCGTTCGTAAAAGCCATTATTTCCAATAGCGCCGTCCGGAAGATTGTTGCGAAAAAATTCCGTCACTACTGCTTCGTCCCTTTCATTTCGCGCATGACCGTTTTTGATGTACCAGCTATAGAGCCGCAGCGCAAGGTTGCTCAACTTGGCCACCATATCGATTTGCCCGCTTACTTCAATAGCCTCCTCTGAAAGTTTTTCGGCCCGGTTCTGCATACTACGCGTAATATGAAGGGTTTCAATCTTCTTTTCGAGCGTGATCACCTGGGTCAGATAGCTGAACTTATGATTTGCACGGGCAACCTCTTTTGCCCTTTCCAACAATTTCAGACTTTGGAGATACAGTCCTTTATTATACAAAATTCTTGAATAGTCCAGCTGTTCATTAAGTTGAAGGTCAATGTTTTCTGCACTTCGCAAAAGGCGAAGACTGGCCAGTACCTGCTTGTACAAATGAATCTTGAGATTTGACAATTGAGGTTTACCAATTCCCGGAATTTTTCTCAGCAATTGTCGCTCGTCATATTCAGGCAGTTTGTCCAGCGCGTCAAAAAGCTGCACGATCTTAAGATCTTCTTTCGAAGAACTTCGTTTTATGTAAAGCTTGAAATTTCGTTTTTCGGCCTTTTCGAGGGAGTGGATCAGCTGATAAAGAGTGTCTGTTATCCTGTTGGCCATAATGAAATACTTATCCTGAAAGCCAGGTCTGTAAAGGGCTGCGGTGAAATAAGCCCTATTTCGGGGTAATTAAGTTGCTTATAAGTTGGTTAAAAAGCCTTCACGACCCACCTTACATTTGTTTTAGAAAGGCAGTTATTCAAAATGGCAGCAATCGTTAGTGAAGAAATCGTTAGAGGCACATTTTAGTAACAAGATCCTGAAATAAGCAAGACTTTCAAGACTTTTTCATATGGCAAGCAATCGTTAGAGGCGCTCCTGTTCCCAGGAGGGCCTTCTTTTTTTGTAAATATATAGCGGTGGGTTAACATTATCCTGATTTTTCTCGTATTAAGAAAAACAGCCTGTCATCAAATAATTAAATGACCTGTTACGTTATTGCAATTGTTGCTACCCGCGATCCCCGGGAAAAGCAATCATACAATTAATATCTGATCAACAAATCAGGAAGAAAAAAATTCAGTAACCACGAAAATAAAAATGAGTAGTTTTGCAACTTTTTAAGATTTAGCCTTTGCAAGGCGAATACCATCTGACTTACCATTTTGATACTCATCACTCAGCTTACCTAAAACGATCTCAAATGAAACACACATTACTCTGTTGCCTGATTGCCCTTTCACTCGCCGCGTGTCAAAAGAAAGTTGACGAAAAAGTTCCTGACGTTCCTGTTGTCCCGGAAAAAGTCAGCATTACAAACCCTGGCTTCGAAAGCGGTCTTACGGGTTGGAAGATTGAAACGGCCTATACCGGAATCTTTGGTTTTCACCAGGATTCTGCCGCCAAAATCGTTGGAACCTACGGACTCTCTTTTTATGCAGCGCAGCCTTACCACTACCCGGGAAAC
>JBDTEB010000493.1:0-5330 GCA_039922795.1 Chitinophagaceae bacterium | reverse complement strand
TTTGATTTTATTGTATTGAAGTACGAACTGTCCCTTAACAGTTTTTCCGCTGGCGAAACTTCCTTTGTCTGTATTGAATGCCAGCTGGTGAACAAAAAGATCGGTTCGCACCCTAATTTTCAGCTGTTCGTCACCGTTATGGATATCGCAGGTCAGCCTTCGAATCTCAAAATCAAAAAATTTATTCCGGTCCTGCAATTCGAGCGTAAGTCTGACTTTCTTCAGCTCTATGCCAGGCAAAATAAATTCCCTGCTTCCATCTGATGCGATTCCCGGGTTCGGTTTCATCATGTATTCATTGCTGTTACCCAGCGTATCCCTGAACAGATAAACGGACGCATCTTCGGCTATTATCCTGCTTGCTTTCGGACTACCCGTAAAAAGACTGAACAATTGCAGACGGATCACCACTTTTCCCGCTTTAAAAATATCATGGTGATGGATCGGAAACAGGGTGTCGCGCACCAGAACATTTGTTAACTGCAGCGAGACGCTGGGAAAAGAACTAAACAAGCTGGGTTCAAGATCTTCGATGGTGATAGAGCCCCTGAGCCTGGTGGTAAGGGTGGTATTTACCTTGCTGATCAGGTCTTTCTTGTTGATGAAAACATATGCCCAGATCATCATCCACAGCAGGATCAATGCCCCTGTTGCCCACAAAAATATTCTTAAAGTTTTCCTGACAAAAGCATTCAACGCAAATCCTTTAAAATGATTAAAATACATTTATCATGCCTCCCGTTCTTTCGATGAATCTGATATATTAACAAAAAAAGCGCCCTTACTCATTAACTTTGAAACGCACATCAAAAAATAAGGACTGGTATGATACATGAAGTCAGCAATGGTTATGTGAAGGTTGAAACACATTACGGAATCACTACGATCGAGTTTTTCCATCCCCACAGTAATGCTCTGCCAATAAAGATCCTTGAGGATCTTACCCAGCAAATTTATTCAGCAGGTATCGATAACGCAACAAAGGTGGTGATATTGCGGGCGGGGGGCGACAAAGTCTTTTGCGCAGGAGCTTCCCTTGACGAGCTCTATAAAATTGAAACAGCAAAAGAGGGCCATGATTTTTTCAAGGCGATCGCCGATCTTATCAATACGATGAGAAAATGCCCAAAGCTGATCATTGGCCGGATACACGGCAATTGTGTCGGCGGTGGCGTTGGCGTTGCCTCTGCGGTTGACTACGCGATTTCATGGGAGAAGGCGGAAATAAAACTAAGTGAATTGAATATTGGGCTGGGGCCCTTCGTGGTAGGACCAGCGGTAGAGCGAAAGATCGGTCTGTCCGGCTTTAGTCAGCTGGCCATCGACAGTGGCATGTGGAGAAACTCGGAATGGGCCAAACGCAAAGGTCTGTTTGCAGAAGTGCATCCCAACATAGAAGGAATGGACGAGTCTATTGCGCGTCTGTCCGGCCTGCTTGCGCATTCCAGTGCCGAGTCTCTCCTGGAAATGAAAAAGATGTTTTGGAAAGGAACCGAACATTGGGATGATCTCCTTAAAGAGAGAGCAACCATCAGTGGCAAACTCGTGATCACCAGTCACTGCAAAAATGAAATCAGGAAAATACTGGACAGAAAAAAATAAATTAAAGAGAAGGTTTACCATGGCAGGCCTCCCTGTCTACTGCAAAGTATAGCATGGAGTGTCTCCAAGACAGGCAATACCTAAAAATCAACACTCAATTTTCAACGGAGAAAATCAAATAAAAAGATTTTCAAACCAGAATATCGAGTGTTGATTATTGACTATTCCCTTGACGACGCTTTTCTCCTAACGATGATAACTCAGCAGCTCTAAAGATTCTCATACTCATACAATGAATCAATATGTGTCCCTGCGGGCATATCAGTTACCGGCTTGATAATACCATTCGAAAGTCCGTAAACCCAGCCATGCAGGTGCGGACGTTTTTTATATTTCCAGGCTTTTTGAATGATGGAAGTCTTGGCAAGATTGAACACCTGCTCTTTCACGCTTAGCTCGGTCAAGAGGTCGGCCCTGGCGTCAAAATCTGGCAGCGCATCAATTTCGTCTCGATGGAACCGGTAAACATCCTTTATATTTTTCAGCCAGTGATTTATTATGCCAAAATGATGTTGCGTCATAGCAGCCTTCACTCCGCCACAGCCGTAATGACCGCATACAATCACGTGCTTTACTTCCAATACTTCTACTGCATACTGCAATACACTCAGCAAGTTAATGTCAGTGTTCACCACCAGATTTGCAATGTTGCGGTGCACAAAAATCTCTCCGGGCTGAGTACCGGTAATCTGGTTGGCCGGAACGCGGCTGTCACTGCACCCGATCCAAAGAAACTCCGGTGTTTGAAGACTGGAGAGCTTTTGAAAATAGTTTTTATTGGTTTCTACCATTTCCGCTGCCCAGGCTTTATTCTCTAATAATAATTTTTGATATGATTCCATACAAATGCATTTTCGACCGGTAAACCCGGACGGTTAATTAAAAATGGTACCTTGGTCGGTAGTGAATGAAATTCGCATAATGGTACTTTAGACTACGTTTTTCATTCCTGTTTAAACGGCAGTAACCAGATCCGGCAATTTTGCCGGAAGATACGGTTCTACTTCTTCAATCAATAAATGTGAGATTTTTTGGGGGCTTTTCTTAATCTCGACCCGGATATTTTTCAGAGGCGCATGATGCAGGAAATCGTTGATCACCTCGATAACATCCTTATCAATAAAGTCGGCCCTCAGCGTGTCGATCAATACGTAGCAGTTAGCCGGCACCTGTTCCAGTTTTTCTTTCAGGATTGGCTTATTCAGGAAAGAGACGTCTTTCCGTAATCTCACCAGATACTTGTTGTCGTCATTTACCACCAGTACAGAAGTTTTGAAATTACTTCTCAGTACAAAGAAAAGTCCTGATACAATACCGATAATTATGCCGATAAGAAGGTCGGTGAAAAGGATAGCCAGGATGGTAATTACAAACGGAGCAAACTGATCAAATCCTTTCTTGTAAAATTTGATAAAGAGAGAAGGTTTTGCGAGCTTAAAACCGGTGTAAATCAATACGGCAGCCAGCGCGGCAAGCGGAATAATATTGAGTATTTTTGGAATCAGTGCTACGCTTAACAAAAGAAATGCCCCATGGAGGATTGCCGACATTTTAGATTTGGCACCAGCATTCACGTTTGCTGAAGTTCTCACGATTACCGATGTAAGTGGCAGACCGCCAAGCATACCCGAAACTATGTTGCCCACACCCTGTGCCTTCAATTCCCTATTAGTGGGTGTTACCCGGCTGTAGGGGTCAATTTCATCAGCGGCTTCAATACTCAGAAGGGTTTCCAGGCTGGCGACCAGGGCGATAGTAATTGCAGTTTTCCAAAGTATCGGGCTATTTATTACTCCAAAATCAGGCATGAGGATAAATGAAGCAAATTCTGCGGGTGATGAGGCAGCAGGGATTGTTACCAGCAGTGATGGATCAAGAGACCAGGCATGTCCGTTCGATTGAAACACCTGCGCGATAAGAATCGCCATCAATACAACTACCAGGGGCGCCGGGATCTTTTTGAAGACATGCGATTTTTTTATCAGCACCTTATCCCAGAGAATTTGAATGCCGAGGGAAACCAGCCCGATTATCACTGCCAGAGGGGAGATACTTTTGATCGCATGCAATAGTCCGCTGAAAGTATTTTCCGCATTCGCCTGTATAAAAGATTCATCCCCCCCATAGTCGGCATCATATCCTACAAAGTGAGGGATCTGTTTTAAGATCAGGATGATCCCTATTGCGGACAACATGCCTGTAATTACAGCAGAAGGAACGTAATCCCCAATCACACCGGCCTTGATATATCCCAGGATGATCTGGAACACACCGGCAAGTACTACTGCCAGAAGAAATGCTTCATAACTGGGAAGTGATGTGATGCCAGTTGCCACGATTACGGTTAAACCGGCGGCGGGTCCGCTAACACTGAGCTGCGATCCGCTAAGTGATCCAATGACGAGACCTCCAACAATTCCGCCAATAATTCCGGCAAACAAAGGGGCGCCAGAGCCCATGGCAATTCCTAGGCACAAAGGAAGCGCGACCAGAAACACGACTACGGATGAAGAAAGGTCGGAACCTATATTCTTAAAAATCTTACTCATAAAACAATGTATTTTTTGGGCGATATACGCCGCTATAACCCCGGGTTAAAATATTGACATTAGGCGCCATTTCTGTCAACGCATAACAATGCAATTGAAAGGGAGGCGGGCAATATCAGAAAAAGAACATGAAAGATGAACCTTGAATCAGGCTATAGAATTTGGCGGTGGAGTGTGTACTGCGCCAAATTGAGGAACGGGTAAAGCTTCAGAAAAATGATAAATAGCATTCGTAATGTGAACGAAGCTTACGGTAATCCATTTATGATCGAGGCAAATGTCCTTATGGTCTTCTTCAATAAACTGCCTCAGCTGAGTGGCTTTAGCATCGGGTATTCCAGAAGTGTCTGATTTTCGGGTATTATTTACTATGAACCGTCCAGAGGTGTTCGTAGGGAACAGCTGAACGATTAGGGTAAGAATTAATATGCTATGGATTACCTTTTTTAATACCATCCGGTGGGCAAAACTAACGGTCAGCCTTTAGAATAACAAAATTCCCGAACTTATTAACATATGAGGTTTTTTGAGATGACAGTTAGATATTTAGTCCGCCACACACACTCAATACCTGCCCGGTCACATAGGTACTCATATCGCTGGCAAAAAATAGGGCTGCATTAGCAATTTCGTCTGTACTGCCAAAGCGGTTGAGTGGAATTTTCTCCATGAAGGATTTGGAGGCCTCCCCATCCTTGAGATAATGGGTCATGTCTGTTTCTACAAAACCAGGCGCAATGGCGTTGCAGCGGATGTTACGACTACCGAGTTCCAGCGCCATGGATTTTGTAAATCCGATGATCCCGGCCTTACTGGCTGCATAGCTGCTTTGTCCGGCATTACCTCTGATACCGATAATCGAACTCATGTTGATAATACTTCCGGACCTGGCTTTCATCATTGGCCTGATCACCTGTTTAGTGATATTATATATACTCTTCAGGTTGGTCTCCATTACATCATCCCATTGTTGGGGCGTAAGCCGTAGCAGCAGGTTGTCTTTTGAGATACCCGCGTTGTTCACACAAATATCAATAGAGCCAAAATCCTTTAGTAATTCAGCCACCATCTTTTCGGCATCTTCATAAATACCTGCATTGCTTTTATATGCTTTCACCTTAACACCCAATGCGGAAATCTTTTCCTCAAGAGCCTTTGCTTTCTCATCGCTGCTCAGAT
>JBDTEB010000492.1:0-7117 GCA_039922795.1 Chitinophagaceae bacterium | reverse complement strand
TGGGGCAACACCAGTATATCTCCTGCCTTCTGTGGAAAGCCTGCCTGAACTGCCCAATAATATTTTCCTCCCGCTACAATGTCTTCGGGTTTCAACCGATAGTCCAGCCTGGGGCCAAAACTTTCATCTACACCGTCACTGTTTCCACCATTCTTTCCATCTTTATACCAGTACTGCTGGCCACCGCCTTGTCCATATTCATTTTGATAGTTAGGAAGCAGAAGAGGATTGCTTAAAGTGGTTGAATTTTCCAATGACACAGAGAATCCTGTTCCCTTTCCGGACTTCGTAGTGATAAGAACAACTCCATTAGCGCCTCTTGATCCATATAATGCGGCTGCATTACCACCCTTTAATATAGTGATAGTCGCAATGTCAGATGGATTAATGTCTGCGGCGCCATTCCCCATATCGGTAAAATCCATTCCTCCACTTGAGCTGTTTACGATCGAATTATCGATAGGCACGCCATCAACAACAAACAGCGGTTGATTATTACCTGTCAATGACTGATTGCCCCGGATTACAATTCTGGAAGAAGATCCTACATTACCATTTGAACTATTTACATAAACCCCTGCAGCCTGTCCGGCCAGGGCATTCACCACATTGGTTTCCGCTGTATTTTTAATGGTTTCCCCAGACACTTCCTGCACTGCGTAGCCCAGCGCTTTCTTATCTCTGGAAATTCCCAAAGCTGTTACAATTACTTCTCCCAATTCTTTACCGGAAGACTGAAGCGAGATTACGACTGAATTGTTTTTTCCCACCTCAACTGAATTGTTACGATACCCTACCGAACTGACTTCCAAATGCTGACCGGGAGCCGCCTTGATTGAAAATCTGCCTTCCTGGTTGGTAGCATTGGCGTCCCTTGTTTCAACAACCGTTACTGTAGCGGAGGGGATACCCTTTCCAGCAGCGTTAAGTACAATCCCGGTTACTTGCCTTTGTTGGGCCAGCACAACAGAGCTTATACACAACAGAACAGAAAATGGAATAAGAATTGAAAAAAAGTTTTTCTTCATAAACATTAATTTGGCAACTTAATGAACCAAAACTATCTGACTTTCTCACGCAAAAACAACCGTATCCTGCCAAATCCTTGTCGTATTTGGACATTTTGCAAGCCACCCCGCAATAAAACAGGCAACGACTCGAGATGTAGCACAGTTTAATCTCACAGCACCATAACTCTATCCCTGGCAACCGGTTTGCCCGTGACAGCGCCGAGTGTCAGGTTCGTTATTGTTGACAAAATAATACATCTATCTGCTAGCATTGAACAAATAATCGTCATCGCTATGCATTCTCTTTACATAGAGTTGCCTTACTTTTATTTGAGACTTTCATAAATAATCCAAATGATAAAGAGTAATGATTTAACGATCCGGGATTTCAAAGTTTATAACGCCACATCACAATTGGCAAAACCTTTAGCCGACTCAACACACACTTTAACGGAGATATCTTTTATCGTATTAAGGTTGGTGCTGGAAAACGGCATTGTCGGGGAATCGTACATGCTCACGTTTCAGTATTCACCGAATGCCATCGCCGGTGCTTTAAAAGACATTAAAGAACTTGTAATTGGCCAGCAGGTAAATGAAACCAGGAAATTGTATCAAACGCTGGAACAGCACCATGAATATTTTGGAAACCAGGGCCTGCTTAAATGGGCACAGGGTGCGGTAAATATTGCCATGTGGGATGCCTGGGGTAAATATCTGAATCAACCAATCTGGAAATTACTGGGAACCTGCAAAGAACAAATTCCAATTTATGGAAGTGGTGGCTGGTTGTCCTACTCCATTGATGAATTAATAGAAGAGGTAAGTAATTACGTTGACCGGAGTTTTAAAGCTGTGAAAATAAAAGTAGGCTCTCCAAGATGGCAAACGGACCTGGAGCGAATAAAAAAAGTACGGGAGGCCGTTGGAGAAAAGGTGGACATCATGATGGATGCCAACCAGGGAATGCAGGTGGCAGATGCCATTCAGCTGGCAAAATCAGTAGCTCATTTAAATATTTACTGGTTTGAAGAACCCGTA
This sequence comes from Chitinophagaceae bacterium, assembly GCA_039922795.1. Classification (GTDB taxonomy): domain Bacteria; phylum Bacteroidota; class Bacteroidia; order Chitinophagales; family Chitinophagaceae; genus JADCRZ01. The sequence goes on along the minus strand of JBDTEB010000492.1, from coordinate 5,066 downwards.
CATCACGATAATCTTGCCGGGTATAAAATGATAAAAGAGCAGGCCGGCGTTTCCCTGGCTATGGGAGAAAGAGAATTTAGCAACAAGCCACTTATAGAGCTGGCAGCGCTTAACGCGTTGGATATCTGGCAACCCGATATTCTGCGTATCGGTGGCGTTGATGAATGGCGAAACAGCGCCGCGATAGCAGAAGCGTTTCACATCAGGGTATTGCCTCATTATTACAAAGATTACGACGTGCCTTTGCTGTGCACCATTCCCAATGGATTTGGCGCCGAATCCTTCGACTGGGTGGACCCTCTTATTGACACACCGATGAAAGTAAATAACGGATTTGCAGTACCGCATGACAAACCAGGCTGGGGATTTAATTTTCTCGATGAACATTTGAATGAAATAAAATTTTAGCATCCTGTCTTACTATCGGTAGATGGCAGAACGATTTCAGATTTAAAACCTATAAAAGCATTGTCATATGAAACCAACTTATATTAAAGATGAAAAATCAGCGTCCGCATTTACACATGGGGGCCGCCTCGTGTGCGGAACATCGGGCCTTGGAGGTGTATGGGGAGAAATTGATCCCGAGGAATCTGTAAAATCAATTTTATATGCGCTGGAAAACGGGATAAGCGCTTTTGATACAGCGCCTTCTTACTCAAACGCAGAAACCTATCTTGGACAGGCGCTTAAGCAATGGAAAGGAGAAAAACCCTTTGTCAGCACCAAAGTTGGCCGACTAAAAGGTGTGGATGCCTTTGATTGTAAAACCGATTATTCATCGTCAAGAATGAAAGAAAGTGTTCTTGAAAGCCTGGAAAAGCTGGGGTTGGAAAAGGTAGATCTGTTGTTTCTGCACGAGCCGCAATTGGTACCCATCGGTGAAATGGATAGAATCCTGGAAACATTACGTGATTTTAAAAAACAGGGTCTGTGTAATTTAATCGGCGTTGGTGGAAATCCCACGGATGCATTCCGGCCCTTTGTTAAAAAGGAAAATTTCGACGTGATTTCCGGCTTCTTAAAAATGAATGCCTGCAATTTATCAGCCTTTGAGAAGGATGTTCCCCTGATGAAAAAAGAAGGAATTCATTACTATGCAGCGTCTGCCTTACATTTTTCATTGCTTGGCAACAGGTATGATCAGTACCTGGCGGATGGACCGGATGGTGAGTATATCACGCAAAAAGATTTGGATAATGCAAAGAAAATAAAGGCGCTGGCCGATGAAAATGATATGGATATTTCAAGTTTATCACAACGCTACCTATTCTCTATTGCAGAAGCTGACAGGGTTGTTGTAGGCGCCAGGAATATGCAACAGATCCGGTCCACACTAAAGGACTGGAATAGCGGAAAACTTTCAGAGGAATTATTTAATAAAATAACCGAGATTAATACGGTCAATTAAAATGAAGGCTATCATATTAAATCAACCCGGCAGCCTCTCGCTGATTGAAAAGGATTTTCCAAAATTAAATAGTGAAAATGATGCATTACTGAAAATATTAAAGATTGGCGTATGCGGAACGGATCTGCATGCCTTCTCGGGGAAACAACCGTTTTTTTCCTACCCCCGTATTCTCGGTCATGAGCTGGCCGTTGAAGTAATGGAAACAGGCAAAAAGGTAAAGAATGTAAAAATCGGTGATAAATGTACCGTCATGCCTTACCGGAATCCCTACCCCGATCAGGCTGTACTTCGGGGGAAGCCAAATTGTGGCGAACACCTTACCGTGCTTGGCGTACATGAAGATGGAGGAATGCAGCAATACATGACCTATCCGGCTGAGCAGCTTTTTTCGTTCCCGCATATCGATACCAACAATCTCGCAATGATCGAACCTCTGGCCATCGGATGTCATGCTGTAGAGCGTGCAAGAATACAAAAAGAAGATATTGTAATGGTTGTTGGTGCGGGTCCTATCGGTTTGTCAACTGCCATGTTTGCGCAACTTTCCGGTGCTCGTGTGATCATGATGGATATTAATGAAGACCGGCTGAACTTCTGTTGCAACAACTTAAAACTATCCGAGACAGTTATTGCCCGGGAAGATTCCAAAGAACAGATAAGCAAACTCTTGAACGGCAATTGGCCAACCGTCATATTGGATGCTACGGGAAATAAAGAGTCCATGAACCACACGTTTCAATATGCAGCAGCGGGTGGCACCATTGTTTTTGTCGGCCTGTTTACCGGAGAAGTAACTTTCCACGACCCTCTTTTTCATAAAAAAGAACTCACGTTGAAGGCGACCAGGGCGGCGCTTTCAACTGACTTTTTAAGGATCGGAAAATTAATAGAAGAAGGCACCATTGATCCTTCTTTCATGATTACACACCGACTTCCGTTTCATTCCGTACCGGAATTATTTTCTACTTTAACGGCTCCGGAGAACCAGGTAATAAAGGCCATCATCGATATGGATTTCATCGATTAATTATATAAACTATCCTTGCTTTATGAATGCAAACGTATTATTGGGATTATTACTTATTGCTACAGGCGCCTTTACATCAGGTAGTTTCAGCGTGCCTTTGTTGAAGGTGAAAGGCTGGAAATGGGAAAATTCCTGGCTTGCTTTCAGCCTGTTTGCCTATATAATCGTGCCTTTATTGCTGTGCCTGATCTTTTCACCGGGCTTTATGAAAGTGTATGCATCCGTTTCAACCGAAAAGCTTCTCTGGATCCTGTTTCTGGGTTTCGTCTATGGTATTGCAAACGTCACTTTCGGTTTGTCTTTAAGATACCTGGGTCTCAGCCTGGGTTATGCCCTGTCATTAGGCTTGATGATGGCTATTGGAACACTGGTTCCGCCTATTCTGGATGGTAAATTATCAGGGTTGTTTCAAAGTAAGAATGGCAGTTTATTAATTGCAGGAGTGATTGTTTCCCTGATTGGCATCGCAATTTCTGCACATGCCGGAATTCAACGGGACAAAACAAAAGAAAAAGAAGCCGGCAGCGAATTCAATCTACCCAAGGGATTGCTTTTTGCTTTGATCGTAGGAATTTTCGGCGCCGCATTATCGCTGGGTATTTCAGAAGGAAAGCCCCTGGCCGACCAGGCCATAGCCAGCGGCACCAATCCTTTGTTCCAGGACAGCCCTGTGTTTCTACTGATCTTTTCCGGTTCTTTTGTATCAACTTTTATTTGGTGCATGGTGATGGCGAAGCAGAATAAGTCAATGGCCGGATTTGTAAAAACAGAAAACAACACATTATCAACCAATTATTTTTTTGCGGGTTTGTCCGGTTTTTTATGGTTTATCAATTTCTTCTTTTTCGGTATGGGAAAAAACAGGATGGGTGACATCACCTACACCGCCTGGGGGATCCTGATGACGCTGACTATTGTTTGCGCTACATTGTGGGGCCTCTACCGGGGAGAGTGGAAAGGCGTTTCCAAAAAGATTCACTTTGAAATGTGGCTAGGACTTATCATTCTTATCGCTGCAGCATTTATGATCGGAATTAGTGGAAGTTAAATTCAGCATTTTTCATAAATAAAAAAAATATGTCAACATTGAAACAGCAATACAATAGTAAAGAGGGCTACTTCGTAAATGCTTTGCCCTACCCAACTAAAAGAATTTGTTTGACGCTGGACCTTAAAGATGATCCGAATTTAATAGCAGAATATAAAAAACACCATAGCCCCGAAAATTATTGGAAAGAAATAGGTGAAGGAATAAAAAAAGCCGGAGTACCCCTGATGGATATTTACCTTGTAGATAACCGCATGTTTATGATATGTGAAGTTCCCCTGGATCAGGACTTTGATGAAGCGTGGAACTCCATGGGCAAATTTGAACGCCAGGATGATTGGGGTAAATTAATGGCAAATTTTCAACAGGCATTGCCTGGCCATAAAATGGAATGGGTGAAAATGGAAAAGGTTTATGAAATTCCAGGCTAATCCATGTATTTACAGGAGTAAGTTTTGGGTTCCCAACATTTTGATAGAAAACAGGTATCGTGCGAAGAGAATTCCTTGAGCAGGAATTGTATCAGTTAATTCTCAGGCTGTAAGCGTAATTACACGGTTTGGTTTTTGGCAAAGTGACTGTCAGGTTTTCATCATCACGGGTAAAATTCAAAGCACCTTTATTACCCAGTAACTGAACAGATTTTATTTTCCTTGCATCCTGCGCTGCTCCAAGCGAGTGAAATTTTAAAACGCCATCTGTGGGCCAGTCCAGTGCAATGGCAAAAAGAGTATCACCCTTCGTGGTGAAACGGATATCCTGCGAAGTGTAGTGAAATGGCTTTTCTTCCCTTTCGCTGTATTCGCCGGCCTTATTATTCGTTGGCCCTTCACCAAAGATTTTCCAGGGGCGAGTACCATAAATTGCTTCCCCGTTTATTTTAAGCCAACCCCCCAGTTCCAGCAATATAGTCTTTGCCCTTTCAGGAATGGAGCCATCGGCAGCAGGTCCAACATTCAACAGCATCGTCCCATTTTTTGATACGATGTCCACAAGCACATCGACGAGATTATCCGGAGTTCGGTAGGGCGTGTTGTTATTATTGTACCATGGGCCAAGTGATGTATCGGTAAGCCAGGGATAGAGTACCAGCTTATCTTCCCGGCCGCGTTCCCAATCCAGTATGCCGGTATATTGATGTATTTCTCTGTGCTTCATGGCAACTGCTGATTCAAGGTGATTCCTGGCGGCCCAGTTGTAATAATCGGCAAACATTTCCCTCTGATAATTCGGTGGGATATCCTCTCCTAATTCATGATCGAACCATATAAGGTCTGGTTTATAAAGAGAAACCCCTTCGTTTACGATGGCCAGCCACTGCTTGAGAAATTTCTGTGATAACGGCGCGCCCTCTTTGTGAGGCTCAGTATATAATAGAGCATACTTCGGGTTCGCAGCATCATATTTAAAAGCATATTTATAATACTTCCAGGCAAAGCCATGATGGAAACTCATCATAAACTTTAACTCTCTTTTCTTATATGCTTTATCCAGCTCACCAGTAATATCCCGTTTTGGCCCCATCAGTACTGAATTCCAGGGAGTCACTTTAGAGTTCCACATCGCAAAATTATCGT
>JBDTEB010000491.1:0-4066 GCA_039922795.1 Chitinophagaceae bacterium | reverse complement strand
TCTGTAACCTGCTATTATATAGGCTTCCTGCATACTCCTGTTTTTAAAATAAAGTTGTTTATGCAACTGTTTCCAAAGTTAAGGAATACTATGATCATTGCGACATGCTCCATTATCTTCGCCATTCATGTACAAAGCACTTAGAAAACTTCTGTTTTTATTTCCTACTGAACAGGTCCACTACCTGTCCATGAATGGATTGAAACTGATCTGTTCTACCAGGATGGGGAGAGGCCTTGTCTCTTCCTTGTTCTCTGCAAAGACTGCTGTGCCGGCAAATCTATTGGGATTACATTTCAAAAATAAGGTCGGACTGGCAGCAGGCTTCGATAAAAACGCAAGCTATCTCACCGAGATTGAGGCGCTGGGTTTTGGATTTGTGGAAATTGGAACAGTAACCCCGCTTGCTCAGGCAGGAAATGATCAGCCTCGGCTTTTCAGATTGCCTGAAGACCGGGCATTGATCAATAGAATGGGTTTTAATAACGATGGAGTAAGAGCGATCACTGACCGTTTAAAAGCATGGCGCTCTGCTGCCGGTAAAAATTCGCGGTTAATTGTTGGGGGTAATATCGGCAAAAATAAAGTCACTCCGAACGAAGAAGCCTGGAAGGATTACGAAAGCTGTTTCAGGACTCTTTATGAATGGGTAGATTATTTCGTAGTCAACGTAAGTTCTCCCAATACGCCAGGATTGCGAGAGCTGCAGGAAAAAGATTCACTGGAAAAGATCCTCTCGCATCTGCAAACCATAAACTCCTTTCAAACGCAACCCAAACCCCTGCTGCTCAAGATCGCACCAGATCTCACGATCAGTCAGCTGGATGATGTGATAGAAATTGCCAACAAAATAAAGCTGGCTGGATTGGTGGTTGCCAACACAACAATAAGCCGGGAGAACCTGTTGACGGACACACAAAAAATAGCTGCCATCGGGGCCGGTGGGCTAAGTGGGGCACCGTTAAAAACCAGATCTACTGATGTGCTGAAATATATTCATGATCGCCTCGATAAAAATATTCCGCTGATCGCGAGTGGAGGAATTTTCTCTGCGGACGACGCAGAGGAGAAGTTCAGAGCAGGCGCATCGCTGGTGCAGGTTTGGACGGGCTTTGTTTACGAAGGGCCTTCTATTGTGAAAAATATCGTTTCGCAGATAGAATAAAATCCACCTGTTGCCCCCAATTTTTGCCGGCAAAATTTTTCTGTTGAAAATAGCTGAGGTTACCTACCTGATCTTCAAAAAACTCGCCGCAACAATCCCGGCAGTTTCTGTTCTCAATCTGTTATCGCCAAGTTTGGTCTCGATATAGCCAGCCTCAAACGCTCTAGAGATTTCTTCATTGGTAAAGTCGCCTTCTGGTCCAATCAATATTATGGTATCATTTGAGGGAGTGATCGCGGAAATACTAATGGTTTCTGATCCATCCTGGCAATGCGCGATATATTTCTGTTTATAGGAAAATGATTCAATACAGGAAGAAAAACTCATCGGTTCATAAAGCAGGGTGAGCCAGGATTGCTGGCTTTGAAGCATGGCGCTAACTAAAATGTTCCTCATTCTGTCTAATCGAAAATGTTGCTTTTCGGTTCTTTCGCAAAGGAGTGGAACGATCTCGCTGATGCCCAATTCGGCAGATTTCTCAAGGAACCATTCAAAGCGCGAAGTGTTTTTTACGAGTGAGATCGCGATACATGTTTTAACCGGCGGAGAAGGATGATCAAACACGGAAATCACTTTCGCTTCTGCTCCCTTTTTATTTGCCTGCGTAAGTTCCACCGTCAGCAGTTTGCCTTTGCCATCTGTCACCAGCACCCGTTCACCAACGCTCATCCTCAACACCTGCACGATATGCCGGGAGTTTGCCTCATCGAAGGAAACCTTGTCAGTGTGAGATGCTGAGTAGAATACAGGAAGGGTTGACTTAGCCATCGGCAGCTGCTAATTTCTTAAAAAGGAGCATCATCATCTTCCAGCGGCTGTGCGTTCATCTTGCTTCCCGCCTGGATATATAATTTCGGACCTTCGGCATCTTCAACCGGGCGCCAGGTACCTCCGGTAGGAAGTGCTCCATACCCCCCCCCATCATCGTCATATTCAATAAACTTTTGAATGTGCAGTAGAGCCTGCAGTTTTATCGTTTCCAGCGAACCGTTCCTGTGTTTTGCGATCCTTACATGCGTTTCACCTTTGTTGCTTTCACCCATTTCATTGGCGGTGATATCATAATATTCAGGGCGGTACAGGAACATAACCATATCGGCATCCTGCTCAATCGCTCCCGATTCGCGTAGATCACTCAGCTGCGGCATTTTATTTCCTTCCTTCCGGGATTCCACAGCACGACTCAACTGGCTTAGCGCAATGATGGGCACCTGCAATTCCTTTGCAAGCCCCTTCAGATCACGGGAGATTCTGCTTATTTCCTGCTCCCTGTTCCCGTTGCGATTTTCACCGGTACCGCTCATCAGCTGCAGATAATCGATAAGAATTAATCCCACATTGTGTTTGTTCTTCAGTCTCCGGCATTTGGCACGAAGCTCAAAAATATTCAGCGCTGCGGTATCGTCTATGAAGATCGGGGCCGTGGCAAGTTTCTGGATTCCTTTGGCGTACAGCTGTTTCATTTCATGCTCTTCCAGTTTACCACGACTGATCTTTTCCAGCCAGATCTCACTTTCTGCACTAAGAATTCTCTGCACCAGCTGGCCTGCACTCATTTCAAGACTGAAAAAAGCGACAGCAGTTGGTTTGGTTGGATGAAGCGCCGCACTGCGTGCAAGGTTTAACGCGAATGCGGTTTTACCCACGGATGGGCGTGCTGCAAGAATAATAAGATCCGTCGGCTGCCATCCGTAAGTAATCTTATCCAGGGTTTTGAAACCGGTGGGCACCCCGCTGATATCCTCATTCTTATGGCGAAGGTCTTCGATTCTCTGGATCGTTTTAACCAGCACTGTATCGATACTGTCGAAATTTTTTCTCAGGTGGTTGTTGGTGATCTCAAATATCTTCCCTTCCGCATCATCAAGAAGGTCAAAAACGTCGGTGCTGTCCTCATAGGCATCCCCGATGATCTCGCCACTGATCCTGATGAGTTCGCGCTGGATAAATTTCTGAAGAATGATCCTTGAATGCGCCTCAATATTGGCAGAAGAAACCACGGCATTCGTGAGCCTGGTAACATAATAAGGACCGCCAACAAGGTCCAGTTCATCCCTGCTCTTCAGTTCTTCCACAACGGTTAGTATATCTATAGGCTGACTTTTCTGGGCCAGGCCCTGCATTGCTCTGTAAAGGCGTTGATGGCTGTCAACATAAAAACATTCAGGTTTGAGAATCTCAATCACGGCATCAAACGCCCCTTTCTCCAGCATGATGGCACCAAGAACCGCTTCCTCAAGTTCTTTGGCCTGTGGAGGCACTTTTCCATAAACCATCGTACTCATGTCCACAGAGGAACCTTTCCGGCGGCTTTTTCGATCTTTATTCAGGTTGGTGAGATCCATTTTCTTGAAAAATTATAGATAGATTTTGTTATTCGAATAGTCGATTCCTAAAACATCCAATGGCAGCTTTCTAACAGGTGCATGTTAATTTTCTGTTACCAAATCGTTACCGGGTTTTAAAGGAGGACGAATATATATCCCCCTGCTTCGCAAAAAAAAAATTTTACTGCTCTATATTTATTACGAAGCTATACACAGATTTATCCACAGGGCCAGTAGGTTTATCCTCACACAATGAATAGTAATCCAGTATTTCAAAAAGTTTTCAGTTGAATTTACAATTATATCCACATCCCTGCTGTATAAAGAAATTAACACTAACCCTTGGGCTGCATTGGTAAAATACAGGATGGTGTTTCACATTTTGTCAGACGCTCAAATCCCCTCCCAGCAGGTAAAATTATAATAGGGAACACTGAATTTTTCCGTTTTGAGGGGTGTTCCACGCCCTTTGGCTTCCGGTGACCGCGATCTTGGCAGCAGTTTCCATACTTTTGAAAACTTTAAAGAATCAAGCTTAATGACGATCAGTTACAGTTGGCTTAGTGAATATCTG
>JBDTEB010000490.1:0-14709 GCA_039922795.1 Chitinophagaceae bacterium | reverse complement strand
GTTAAAGCACATGCGCCTCGCATGGTGAAACTCTTTATCGACAAAGAGTTCATCGGCGCAGTAATCGGGCCCGGTGGCAAGGTTATCCAGGAGATCCAGCGTGAAACAGGTACTACGATCAACCTGGAAGAGAAAAATGAAATGGGTGAAATAAGCATTTTCAGTACGAACAAAGATGGTGTCGAAAAGGCAGTTAGCTGGATCAAAGGCATCGTTGCTGTTCCTTCAGTTGGAGACGTTTATGAAGCGAGGGTAAAATCGATCATGCCATATGGCGCATTCGTGGAATTCCTCCCTGGCAAACAGGGTCTGATTCACATTTCCGAAGTGAGTTGGAAGAGGCTTGAAACGCTGGAAGGTATTTTAAATGAAGGAGATATTGTGAAAGTGAAGCTAACCGGTACAGATCCGAAGACCGGGAAATTTAAATTGTCAAGAAAGATCCTTCTTCCAAAACCGGAAAATATGGGACGAGACTAATTACTCCATTCAAATACTTTAAAACCCCGGTAATCATCGGGGTTTTTTTTATATGACCACATCCAACTATATCGAGATCGCCATCAATTGCGATTCACCAGAAAATCTTGAGATCATTATGGCCAGGTTGATCGAACTGGGATATGAAGGTTTTTCTGAAGATGGCCTGAACCTGATCGGCTATATCCCAGAACAGGAGTTTAACAAGGAATTACTGCAAATCGCCCTCGCTGAATGGGGAGGTAATTACCAGGTTGCCGTGGTTGCTAACCGGAACTGGAATGCTGAATGGGAATCTTCTTTCGACCCGGTGCGGGTTGGTAACTTCTGCCAGGTGCGTGCTCATTTTCATGAGGCCGGTACAGCCGTGAAATATGACCTGGTAATTACTCCAAAGATGAGTTTTGGCACAGGTCATCATGCCACTACCTACCTGATGCTCGAAGCATTGGAGCAGGAAGAACCCGCTAGAAAAATGGTACTCGATTTTGGCACCGGCACCGGCGTACTGGCCATACTGGCTGAAAAGATGGGTGCAGCCTTTGTTTCAGCGATAGATAATGACGAGTGGAGTATTAATAATGGAATAGAGAATCTTGAACGCAATCACTGCACCAAAATCGAACTCCAACTCAGGGACAGCCTTGAAAAAGACAAAAAATTTCACTTTGTTCTGGCCAATATCAACAGGAATGTGATTATCGACAACATGGCTGATCTTGCCGGATCTTTGCAAACTGGCGGAGTGCTGTTACTTAGCGGTTTCCTGGTTGCCGACCAGCCAACGATTCAAAAGGCCGTTGAAGCTGCAGGTCTGAAGATGTCCGGTTGTAAAGAAAGAAATGGGTGGTCGCTAATACGCGCGGTTCTTTGAACTCTTGACTTATGAGACTATTTCCCTATTTTTAGTAATCGTTCAATTTATAAGATAGATGAAGGAAGTGTTGCTTATAGTGATGGCATATCTGATAGGGTCAGTTCCTACCTCGGTGTGGGTGAGCAAACACCTGTACGGCATCGATATCCGCGAATATGGAAGCGGAAATGCGGGTGCTTCGAACACTTACAGGGTATTGGGTTCACGAATGGGCACTTTTGTAATGATGGTTGACATCATGAAAGGGGTTATTGCCACCAGTCTTTATCTCGCCATTCCTTTCTATATGTCCGATGAACTGGAGCGCACTAATTTTATGGTCGGTCTGGGCCTCGCCGCTGTCGCCGGACATATTTTCCCCATTTGGGCAGATTTTCGCGGTGGAAAGGGTGTGGCTACTTTGTTTGGAATGGTTCTCGCCATCCAACCTATGGTGGCGGTATATTGTGTAGGCGTATTTTTAATGGTTTTATATTTTACCCGCTTTGTATCACTAAGTTCCATTCTGGCAAGTGTTGCTTTTGCCGTGTTGATCCTTTTTATCTTTAATGAGAAGGAAGTCTCTTACCGTGCATTTGCGATTGCTGTTGCGCTTTTGGTAGTACTTACCCATCAAAAAAATATTGCCCGCCTTCTTAAGGGCAATGAGAGCAAAATGCCTATTTTAAAATTTCGCGACAAAAGAAAATTCCGACGTCACGAGGAAAATGGAAAAGGCTCCTGACTTTCCAGCGGATCAATTTTTTAAAAATTCCTTGTAAAATCTGCCATGTCCCCGTTCTTTTTATAATTGGTACAATCATTGATTTTTCTATTCAAATTAATTCCGCCGTATGAAAAGAATAATTCTGTTATCCCTTATTTCCGCCTCTTTATTTTCATGTTCCAGGAATGCGGTAACGGGCAGAAATCAGCTAACCCTTCTACCCGAGTCACAGATCCAGTCGATGGCTGCGACAGAATACCAGTCATTTCTTAGTTCAAACAAAGTGGTAACTCCCTCTTCGGGAAACCGGGATGCCGAAATGGTAAAAAGGGTTGGGCAGCGGATTGTTAATGCCGTCACTCAATATTATACTGCCAAGGGGCAGGCTAATATTCTGGATGGTTATAAATGGGAATACAATCTCGTGGATTCAAAGGAAGTAAATGCCTGGTGTATGCCTGGTGGAAAGATTGTCGTGTATACAGGACTGTTGCCTATTACTCAGAACGAAGCCGCGCTGGCGGTGGTGGTAGGGCATGAGGTTACTCACGCCCTTGCCAGGCATGGCAATGAGCGCATGAGCCAGGGTCTTATTCAGCAGTTTGGGCAGGCGGCTTTAAGTATAGCTCTGTCCAATAAGTCGGCTGAAACTCAAAATATTTTTATGAGTGCCTACGGGATTGGAAGTAATATTGGCGTGGTGTTACCATTCTCAAGAAGGGATGAATATGAAGCAGATGAGTTTGGATTAAAGTTCGCAGCACTTGCGGGTTACAATCCGCAGGAAGCTATTCCGTTATGGGAAAGAATGGAAAAGGCGGGGGGCGGCAATAAGCCTCCTGAGTTTTTGAGTACCCATCCTGCCGAGGGAAACCGAATAAAAAGATTGCAAAAACAAATGCCTGAGGCGCTCAAATTGTATAAACCCGTTCAGTAAATTCATACATATATCATTCAATATCCCGCTTTATGCGGGATATTTTGGTTGGCAGCATCAGGAACCAATTGAATTGTTTAACTTCGCATCCCGCACTAGTTAATTTTAACCCAAAAATGTCTAAGCATGATGCAAACTATGTTTGAAAAACTTGAGTTATGTGGCGAGAAAAATCTTCTGATTCAGGGTTTACCATCAACGATTGAAAAACAGTTTTGCAAACTGTCTTTTTCCAAGAACATGACACCGTTGTTAAGAACAAAGAAGATTGATTTTGCTCTGCTATTTGCTGTAAATGAAAAGCAGTTAGACCTGATACTTTCCGAAGTACTGCCTGCTTTGCATGAAGACTCCAAACTTTGGATAGCCTTCCCCAAAAAAACTTCGAAAATCGCCAGCGACCTCAACAGGGATTGCAGCTGGAGAAAAGTAAGTTCCGCTGGCTATTCTGCCGGATTGCCTATCGTTCTCGATCATGTATGGAATGCGTTGAGGTTTGAGAAGACGGAACAAATGGCTGAAATCGGCCTGATTTAATTACATTATCCAATACCGTTAGAAAAAACCAGTATCAACCTGGTTGGCTGGTTATTGAGCTCATTTTTGTGGCTGACTGTAATACTCATTTGAGTATTACAGTACCAGCTACTTTCAGCAGAGATATTTCTATGTCTTTCAGGTGCTGGTGCGTTTGCACGAGCACTATCAATTCTTCCGGGGTATGGGATAATTGGAGATCCTTCTGGTTCTGTTCTATCAGTCTTTTTATTTTTTTCAGCTTCAGATAATTCATCGAAGAAACCACCCTCAATTGAATATCCTGTTCCTCCGCCTTTGCAAAACTGTGCAACGCCTCTTCATCTTTCGTTGTGATTCTAATAAAATCGTTGTAATTATTAAGAAAGAGTTTCTGACTGTAACCTGATGAGTTAAGGATCATTTCATCACGCATTCTTTTACTTTCTTCAAAAGGGAAATTTGTAACTGCGACTGCCGCCGAACTTACAGGCGCATCTTCATAATAAACGAAGCTTTTAATGGAAGGAGCCATTCCCGCTTCGTACCAGCCCTTGTATAATTCAATGATGCGGTAAAGCAGTTTGTCATCGAAGAGATCATCATCTACCAGTTCCTTAAAAATAACGTCCGCTACGAGTGTTTCTTCATCAAACTTTTCGCTACCGTGTTCCAGCAATATTTTTACAACCTGTCTTTCCTGTAACTGGTGCTGAAAAAGGATTTCAAAAGTGCCATCATCGAGGCCCTGAGCGGCTTCCGAACCCTCTTGAACAGGTAGTGGTTCCGGTGTATTTTGATGACGGCTTTCCTGTTTTGCCACCCTGTCCCTGATGTACTTATTTACCAGTGTGGTGAGCCCGGTTTCGTCAATATGCATCAGTTCCGAACACTGACGTATATAATCCTGACGTTTGCTGAAATCTTCAACCCTGTTGATTTTGGCTATCGTTTCCGCGATCTCATTGACGATGGTGGATTTTTTTGCCGCGTCGTTTCCTGCGTCTTTCAATGAGATGTCAAGCCTGAACAAAATGAAATCTTTTTTATTCAGTGCGATGAATTCTTTAAAAGCGGTGGGACCGATCTTATTGACATAACTGTCCGGATCCTCGCGATCGGGAAGCAGCACCATTTTTACATTCAATCCTTCTTCGAGGGCCATATCGAGCCCACGCAGTGCTGCTTTAATACCGGCGGGATCGCCATCATAAATGATAGTAAGATTCGGCGAATATTTTTTGATCAGCCTGAGCTGATCCTGCGTGAGCGAAGTACCCCCGCTGGCCACTACATTTTCGATACCTGACTGATGCAACGAGATCACATCCGTGTATCCTTCAACAAGCAGGCATTCATTATTTTTATCTATCGACTGCCTGGCGAACCAGGTGCCGTACAGGATCTTGCTTTTACTGTAAATCTCGTTCTCAGGCGTGTTGATATATTTGGGTGCCTTATCGTTGTTTTTTATCAGCCTGGCCCCAAAACCTAGAATTTTTCCCGTGTTATTGTGAACGGGAAAGATGATCCTGCCGCGATAATTATCCACCAGTTCTTCATTCCGAATTGCCACCAGGCCGGATTTCAAAAGGTATTCGCCGTTAAACTGGTTTTCAGCTGCGGCCCGGGCAAAAGCCGTCCTGTCTTCAGGTGAAAATCCCAACTGAAATTTCCTGATCACTTCCTCCTTAAAACCACGCTGGACCAGGTAACTCAGGGCTATATCTGTGCCTTGTTCGGTTTCAAATAATGCGTGTGTAAAAAATTTCTGAGCGAAAGAATTGATGACGTACAGACTGTCGGAAACCTGGAACTGGATCCTCGCTTCCGGGGTAACGCCGGTTTCTTCAACCTCCACATTATAGCGGACAGCCAGCCAGCGCAAGGCTTCTACATAAGAATATTTCTCATGCTCCATGAGAAAGCTGATGGAGTTCCCGCTACGACCGCAACCAAAACATTTATAAATCTCTTTGGCCGGACTGACGGTAAAAGAGGGTGATTTTTCGTTGTGAAAAGGGCATAGGCCCAAATAGTTGGTACCCCGTTTTTTCAGTTTTACAAAACCGCCAACGATATCGATGATATCGATACGGGCGAGAATGGTCTGTATCGTCTGAGGGGTGATCAATGAAGAAGAGACGTTTTTAATTCATCATAGCTGGCGATGCCCTGTTTGCGGAATACCTCTTTACCATTTTTATAAATCAGGAAGGTCGGTAGCGTTTCAATTTTCAGTTCGTTTGCGAGCGAAACCTGAACCGTTGGATCGAGACTGATCGTCTGAAACTTACCTGCAAGATCTTTTTCAAGCCTGGCGATTACCGGCAGCATCTTAACGCAGGGTGGGCACCAGGGCGCTCCAAAATCCACGAGTACAACAGGCGATTTTTTTGTCATCGCCGCAAATGCTGCAAGGGTGATTTGTTCTTCGCCCGCCATGCCCACTGTGGGCAAATGTTCTCCGTTCCAGGCCGCTATTCCTCCCTTTAATTCTTTTACATCGGCAAATCCGTTTTCCCGCATGTATTTGGCAGCTGCAGAGCTTCTTCCACCGGCAGCACAATACACATACACGGGTTTCGATTTGTCTACATATTGAATCCTGTCTTTAAACTGGTCCTGGTTGTTCCAGTCCGCCTGCAGGGAGTTTTTAATGTGCCCGTTTTTATATTCGCCAGCGGTGCGTACATCAAGCAATTGTACGTCTTTAGATGTTATGCCTTTCTGAAATACGTCGGGGGCAAGAACCTGTGCTTGCGCAGATAACGTAAACGCATATGCGAAAAAAAGTGCCAGGTAAAGTTTTATTGTTCTCATCTTTATAATTTATTTTTCGTAATAAAAAGCGGTTTCTGTTTTTAACTTTTCAATGGTGTTGCAAATAATGGGACATCGGTCGTAATGCATAAATATTCCAAACAATCTCTTGAGAAATCCTTTTTTATGCAGGTGCGGAAATTCCCGGCATTCAGTAAACCTGTCTTCGTAAATAGTGCATTTGCTGTTGTTTAGGAAATGGCAGGGAATCGTGTTGATGATCAACTGACCCTGTGAACTTTCTTCAATGAACCTGTTTTTAATTTCGGTTACCGGGAGACGCAGTCTGATGCCGAGCGGTTCCAGTTCTTCCTGCTCAACGTTGATCATTAGAGATCGGCAGCAATTTCCGCAGACGGTGCAATCGGTCATTGCCGTTACTTTTTCCTGAATGGCATATACAAGCTGATCTATTTCTTCCGGATCGCTTCCCCTGAGGAACAATTTAAACGACTCGTTCTCGTCTTCCCGGGAATCTTGAATATGTTGCTGTGTTGACATCAGGTTACAAAAATAAAGAATTAGGCTGGCAGACTTTGGCGTTCTTACTGTTTGGAAGTATCCGCAGCCGTTTTCTTTTTCCTTAACAGATCCTGCAGAAAACCCCTGCCGACATTTTCCAGTTTCTTTTTGGCGCTGTCGATATTGTTGTTTTTCGATGTGGTAGAATCCCTGGTGCCGGCAAGTCTCTTTTTTAATTCGTCTTCAAGATTTTTAGTAAGGGATTTTTTGATGGAATTCAATGAATCATTAAATGAGACCTTTGTGCTGTCAAATTTTGCTTTTGCGAAATCCAGTGCCTGTTGTTTCAACTGATCGGTAGTATTCTGCGCCATCTCTTTCAAATCCATTTTCAGAATGGGATTTTTAATTGTTCCACCCAGTTTAACCTGCAAATTTACAACGTCAGCAAGTTTTAAAGGCACCCCTTTATCGTTGACTTGGGCAACCAGGTTGTTGACAAAACTGTTTCCTTTATCTCCCATCAGGGCCCGGGGCACTTTAAGATCGATAAGATAGTCCAGAGACTGGTCGAAGCCATGCATGCCACCGATCTGCATATCGATGTCTTTTATTTTTATGTCAAAGGGTTTCACCAGCACCTTTCCATTGGTAAATTCAATGTGATTTTTTATGTCTTTTAGCGAAATTTCTTTGAGTTGACCAACGTTCAGGAGGTCTGCAAGTTTTTCCAGTGGAGCAAATTTTTTCAGCAATCCCTGGATAAGCAGAATATTTCCTTCGCCGGTCAGCGAGTTCAAATCGGGCATCATATTGTCTCCCAGCTTTCCGTTTACCGTAAGTTGAGAGGTAAGGTTACCATCGAGAAACTGGCCGATGGGCATAATCTTCTGTACGGTGTTAAATGCATAAAACGTTTTTTGAACATTAAGTCCTTTTACATCGTAGTTAAAAGTGATGTCCGGTTTTTTCTTGTCATATTTTGTGGAGTAAGAGCCATTGATAAGCATGGTGCCGTCCAGCGCTTCGCCGTTGACGTTATCTACCAGCACTTTTTCATCCGCCACCGTGAGTGCGCCTTTCAGATTTTGAATTTCCAGCTTGTCATATATCAACCTGTTAACGAGTGCGGTCACCCGAAGGTCGAGATTGGCGGGGACGGCAAACGGGGCGGAGGCTTCAGTATTGTGCACGCTGGTATCAGATGACGTTCCCATCCAGCTATTCAGATTCATGTTATCGGCCTTAACCTGCATATTTCCATGCAGGGTTTTATTTTTCAGCATATAAGGGAGCAGATCGGAAATAGTGCCGTTCGCGGAAAAATTGGTCTTTTTGTATGCGCCGTCAAAGTCAGAAATTTTTATATCGCGTGGATTGAATTCCATAAACAGGTTATTGACCTTTACCCCGTCAGGATAGCCTGATGAGGAATATTGAAGACCGTTGACCGCGACAGTTCCTTCGGCGTAAAATTGGTCATACTGCTGTTTTTCAATAGCGGAGATCCTTCCCTTGGCCGACAAGTCGGCTTTCACCATTCCACTCAATTTCGTTCCATTGCTGAGTTTTACAAACTGTGTGATTTTAGAAAGATCAAGCGTTCCTTTTGCAAAGCCATCGATATACATATCAGATACCGGATTTTTCACCAGAACAGCGAAATCAAAAGGCGCATTATCCATTTCAAGGTGCGCTTTAGAAACGTCCAGCACGGTATGATCCGTTATGCCATCGGGATTATTTGCACTAAGAACGACATTGACATTTTTTACAGGTTTTGGAAGATCGGAATATTGAAACAGGCCATTTACGATTTTCAGGTTAAGGGCATACGATGGCATTGTTTTGCTATTGTACGATCCTTTTACAAATCCATCAAAATTTGCCGTGCCGCTGGCTTTTACTTTGCTGAAATCATTCTGGTAGATCACAGGGATAAGGGAAAGTATATCTTTAAAATCTGTGGATGGTGCCTTGAAGGCTATATCCATTGTATAGGTGCTGTCGTTGGCGATCTGGAAAAAACCTCTGGTATCAAGTTTTAGGTTATTAACAACGATATCTCCGGTTTCAAAATCGTACCGGTCTGTTTTATTGTTGATCTGAAAGTCGGAAGCGATAGAAACTTTTGCATCTGCCAGGTAGGGGATATTTGCATAATTAAAAGACACCGCATCAGCCGTTGTATTTGTCTTGAGCATAAAAACATCTGAGGTGAAATCTCCGCTCCCTGCGTGATTGAGATTAGTTATCCTGGCAGTCATTCCGGCCTGGTCATCCCGATAGCTGATGAAACCATTCGAAATTTTGTATTCCCTGAGGTTGAGTGAAAATGGTTTGGAACCTGCGCTGTCTTCCCTGGCCGGAAGCGAATCTGGTTTCATTATATTCCAGTTAGCAGAACCATCTTTGGAAACAATGGCATGTATCCTTGGATTATCGAGGTTGATGCCATAGATCTTCATTTGCGGTCCTGAGATAACACTCATAAGGTTCAGGGACACATCAATATTTTTTGCGGAGATGAGGGTGTCTTTTTCAAATTCGGCGATGCCCATCACCTGTAAATCTTCGAGCGCCACAGCAACCCGGGGAAAATGTCGAAACAGGGAAATGTCGATATCTTTGAAATCGACCTTTGCCAGAATATTTCTGTTGATCTCTGTTTTTACCTTCGCGACTATTTTATCTTTGAACAGGTAAGGAACTGCGAAGGCTGCGGCTACGAGCACAACAAGGATAATCAGCAGAACTTTGAGTGTTTTTTTTATCATGAGTGATACAAGGTCTTGATGAGATGATTCGGCACTTATGCCATGGGCAGGCCGGTGAAAATACAATTATGACGCCAGAAAGAAGAGAGAGACTAGAGACCGTGCTGAACAATCGTCAGCCGGATATTACGGTGGTGCTGGAAAATGTTAGTGATCCGCACAATATTTCTGCCGTTATGAGAACCTGTGACGCTATCGGGATCCAGGATATCTATATTCTCAACACAAAAATCGGCGCGCACAAAAGGTGGGGGGTGAAAAGCAGCAGCAGTGCAAGTAAATGGATCACTACCCACCAGTTTACCAATGCGGCAGAATGCATGGGCGTACTGAGACCCAGATACTCAAGAATTTTAACAACCCATTTGAGTACAGAAGCCGTCGGACTATACGAACTTAACCTCGCAAGCCCCATTGCACTTGTTTTTGGGAATGAACACGATGGGGTAAGTGAGGAAGTAAGGGCAATGGCAGACGGGAATTTTATTATTCCACAGGTGGGGATGATCAGGTCTTTGAATATTTCAGTGGCATGCGCAGTTACGCTTTATGAAGCGATGCGGCAGAAAGTCTCTGCTGGTCACTATCAGCAAAGAAGGCTCGATGAGAGCCGCGTAAAAACCCTGATCGATGACTGGGGATATGGATATGAAGAATTTCCCGATACCAATTTACCATGAGCAAATGCGTCCTCCTGTTAAGTCTCTTTCTGGCAACCGCCATCCACGCCCAGTCTATACATAAAATGAATATTATTGAACTGGATGATTACATCGTCAGGAGCGAAAAGCCGCTCATCGTAAACTTCTGGGCCACCTTTTGCAAACCCTGTGTCGATGAAATTCCGTATTTCGTATCATTCATAAAAAACCGGTATGCCGGAGAGGTAGATCTTGTACTTGTCAGCCTCGATCCGAAGGAATTTTATCCACGCAAGATCAGTTCCTTTGCAGAAAATCAAAAATTCGGTGCACCTATCATCTGGCTGAATGAAACAAATGCCAATTATTTCTGTCCGAAAATCAATGTCAGATGGTCTGGGGCAATTCCGGCCACGCTTATGATCAACAATAAAAAAGGGGTGAAGAGATTTTATGAAAGGCAACTCACTTCTTTACAATTTGAAAAAGAATTGCGACTGCTAATGGAGAATTAGCGGGGCCGATGTATGGTACAGCCTATGAATTGTGATTCCCTTACTGACACCTCTTTCCCTGCAACAAGTTCGGCGATAGCCTGCTTTAGATGTTTTCTTTTAACCTGGCTTTCGTTCGTGGGATTATCATCGATTGCCCCATGATATACTAACCGGAGATTGCCATCAAACAGAAAACACTCCGGTGTTCTGGTTGCCCCTAATGCATCGGCCAGTTCACTGTGACTATCCAATGCATATTTCCACACAAAATTCTGCGATTTTGCGTATTGCTGCATCTGTGCAAAAGAGTCTCCGCCAGATCGGTTGCCATCGTTTGAATTAAGCAAAACTACCCCGATTCCTTTTTCCAGTGCATAGAGGCAGATGTCCCTGGTTCTTTGCTGGTTTCTGATCACGTAAGCACAGGTGTTGGAACTGAACATGACCAGGATGCCCCCTGAAGTTTTTACTTCATTAAGCGAGATAAGAATTCCAGATACATCCTTGACCTTAAGATCGCCCTTTGGCATCGGTGTACCCGGTGTAATTGCGTCCTGGGCGTGTAGAAAAGAAATTCCGGACAGGAGTAACAGTGCGGAAACAAGCAGTTTCATCGTAGAGGGTTATCCTTTAAAGTTCGATCAAAAACTGCGGATCAGCTAGTTTTTAAGTCAGAAGTTTCCAATTCCCGTTCAGATTTTATGGAATAGATGCTTACATTCAGTTCATACCCGATGAGAAGGATCATTGAATTGATATAAATAAGGAGCATAAGAATCAGAATGGTTCCGATGGAGCCATAGATCTTGTTATAATTTCCAAAATGGCCCACATAAAAGGAGAAAACGAAGGACGTCAGGATAGATAGAAAACTGGCCAGGATGGTGCCAGGAGAAATAAGGCTCCATCTTTTATGAATCGCAGGGGCATATTTATAAATAAATGCGATCGCAAAAAAGATTAGGGCAAAAATCACCAGGTACCTCAATGAATTGATGAGGCTGATCAGGAAATGATTTTTGATATCAAGCCAGGCAAGAAGTTTATTAAGTAATTCACCCTGTATAACGGAGAGTATAAGCGACAGGATCACAAAAAATATAACCAGGCTGGTAAGCTTGATAGCCATCCATCGACTTTTAATAAAATTCATATTTGTACTCCTGATCAATGATTTATTGAAGGTTTGCATAATGCCCAGCATCGCACTGGAGGCGTAATAAATGGCCAGGAAAAATCCAAGTGATAAAAGTGCGCTTCGGGGCGTGTTAAGAAAGTCGTTCAGAAATGATTCCACTGCCAGCGATGCTTTAGGATCTCGGATGATTTTGTTGGTCAGATCAAGTAATTCAGGCATGAGCCGCCTGGAAATTGGCATATACGGGATCAGGTTCAGAAGAAAAATCACTGCAGCGGGTATGGCCATCAAAAAGTTGAAAGAGATAGATGATGCCCTGTCCTGCAATCCGACCTTATTTATCTGGCGAATAAAAAATATGGCGACATCATAAAGGGCCAGGCCCTGGAAACCCGGTAAAAAAATCCGTTTGCTTCTTCTTTTTACAAATTGTGCGGGCGGTGAATCCAAAATTCTTTGTTCAATGTTGTTGAACATCATCAATGATTTTCCCTTTGAGGGGGGTTATTGCGTTGCATGTACCTGGTGAGAGCATCCTGGTATTCCTTTGCGAGTTTCATGTGTTCAGAATAGGTGGCGGCAAAACTGTGATAGCCTGAAAAGTCACTTTTGGCTACAAAGAAAAGGTAGTCCGTTGCAGGTGCGTGCAAAACTGCGTCAATTGTTTTCTTCGACGGGGTGCAAATCGGCCCCGGGGGAAGACCCGTAACGCGATAGGTATTGTACGGTGATTCTACCTGAAGGTGTTTATTGTAGATACGTCTTAATCCGAAATCACGGAGGGCAAATTTCACCGTAGGATCGGCACCGAGCCTCATTCCCTTATCGATGCGGTTAAGATAAACGCTGGCGATATTTCCCTTTTCGGCATTCTTGTTCGTTTCTTCCTCGATAATAGAGGCAAGAATATAGGCGGTTTGGGGGGTGAGCTTTTTTGCGAGAGCCAGGGATCTATTTTCCTCCGTCCAGTAATCTTTGTATTCGGTGACCAGTTTATTAAAGACTTTCTCCGGGGTGGTATTCCAGAAGTAAGTGTAAGTATTTGGGAATACCGCCGTCATCACAGTATTGGAATCAAGATTATATTTCTTTAAAGAGTCGCTGTTATTAAGGAAGGTGATCATGGAAACAGAATCACATTCGAGTTTTCTTCCTGTCAGCGACGCGAGGTCTTCTTTTGTGCGGAGTTTGGTGATTATGAGGTTCACCGGAGTCTGGCTTCCATTTTTCAACAATCGCAGAATGGAAAACACACTGTTGCCTGAATTAATTTTGTATTTTCCGGGTTTTACCTGGTTCCAATATTGCATCCGGCTGGCGAGTAAACTGAATGTGCTTGTGCCCGAAAGAATTGAATCATTTACCAGGCGTTGAAGCACTGTTTGTTTGTCGGCCGAGGCGGATGGGATATAAAAATATTTGTATTTCCCCTGGAAATTAGTTGCGGGTCCGAAAATTTTCCATCCCGCTACCGATGCTACAAGTAATAATATGATAGCTATTAAACCTGCTGCTCTCTTCATGAATGAATGTAACGAAATACTTTAAACCACCAATTATTTTGGATTTACAGGTGCCGGGGCAGGAGGCGGTATAGATGGAGAAGTAACAGGAGCGGTCGTTGTAGGCCTGAGGTTCACCTTGTCAAGCAAATTATTTTTCCCTGCTGCTCCGGTTGGAATAAACATGGGTGAAAGAATACAAAGCAAGCCGATCAGCGCAGCGAATATCCAGGTTCCTCTTTCGAGTACATCTGTAGTTTGTTTCACTCCCATGAACTGGTTGCCAATTCCACCAATGCTTGCAGACAGTCCGCCACCTTTTGGATTCTGAACAAGGATTACCAATCCAAGGATCACACAAAGGATTATTATCAATAAAAGGAAGAAAATGACCATATCAGACCGCTTTTAATTTTTCAATCAGGGTTGCAAAATACGCGCTTTTATGTGGACCAAGCAACTTTAATTTCTCGTAAATCTCTATGGCAGCTTGCCGCTTTCCCTGCTTCAGCAGTACTTCAGCCATGGCTTCCGTAACTACTTCACCTTCTCTCAGCGAGGTCTCAGCGAATCGCAGAATGCGCGGATCAGCAACATTTTCTTGTTGGCCGGAAGCCGCAGGGATCTTTTTCATGGTACGAAGCCACTCGGTAAAACTTTTGAGCTGTCGGCCCAGTTTATCTTTCTGCAACATATCCGCAGAGATCTTTATACCCTGCGACGCGAAATAATCAACGGTATGATAAGCCTGGAATATCGGGAGCTCTTCCTTTTGAACTTCCGCCTGGTGGGCTGCAGGATCTTTAATGGCACCCGCTGTTTCAGACAGTGGCTCTCCTGAATACCTTATATTCAGCGGGGGTGTGCGCTCGGTAATTTCCAGCTCTTCTTCGGGATTTTCATCAATCAGGATTTCTTCCGGTTCCCTTTCGGCTACCAGGGGTTTTCTCAACGGTAAGCCTTTAAGCTTTTCCCTAAACCAGAGCGGATTATTAAAATATATTGCAGCCTTTCCTTCACTGATCTCATACTCCTGATGATCACCGAACTTTAATTTTAGTGTCTGAAAATACTGCAGAGGAGCGAAATATGGATAGGCACTGGTTAAGTCGTCGAGCGTTTCTTTTGAAACAGCATCCAATGAACTGGTGCTAAAGATTTTTTGTAAGGTAGCTTCCATGAAGTGCGGCAGATTACCAGTTAGAAAATATCCTGTTAAAGATCTCGTCAGACATGTTTTGCACAATGGTCGGGAGCAATTGCGCTTCAGCCTGGTCAAAAGTTAATGACGCAGAGAAGTCAAAGTTTCTGGACACGTCTTCCTCCCGGCTTTTCTTTTCGTTCTTTCTATTC
>JBDTEB010000489.1:0-4697 GCA_039922795.1 Chitinophagaceae bacterium | reverse complement strand
GTACTTGAAAGTGGCTCACGGTCAAGGTACTTGTTACAGCCCGCAAAAGCGACAGACGCTACCAGAGCAAATGCAATTTTGAATGTTATAGCTATATGTTTTTTCATCTTTCTTATTATTAAAAATTAACACTAAGTCCTGCAGAATATACTTTGGCCAATGGATAGGTTTTGCCATCGTTCCATCCGCTTAAGGCAACGGTTTCAGGATCGAATATGCTGATCATTTTTGTAGCCGTCAGCAGGTTTTCGCCCGACAGGTAGATGCGTATTTTAGACACACGTAACCTGGTCGTTATATTGCGGGGAATGGTATAACCTATTTGCAGGTTTTTTATTCTTACATAGGCTGCACTTTGCATATAGCCCGTTTGCGTCGTCTGGTTTTTGCCTGAATTGAAATAGGGTTTGGGGAAATAAGAATTAAGGTTGAGAGAGGCCATACCTGCCTTTACCATAGGAGAATTTTCGTCGCGGAAAAAATCCATGTGTTCGTTGAACCCGGCGCTTTGCCACATGCCACCGCTTGCTCCCCAGAAGTAAGGGCCATTGGGCATGTAATCTCTTTTTCCAACACCCTGCAGGAACATGCGGAAGTCGAAGCCATTCCAATCTGCACCTAAATCGAGGCTGAAGCGAAAGCGTGGAGTAGAGTTGCCGATGATGCTTCTGTCACCCGTGTTACCCAGCAGACCAGAACCACCGTCAATCTTGCCATCTCCGTTTATGTCAGTGTACATGATATCGCCGGCGCCCCAACGACTGCCCATGGCGTTTTGATTAATCTTACCCAAATAGCCATCCATCTGTTCCTGCGTTCTGGCCATTCCCATGGTGGTATATCCCCAGATTTCACCCGATTTTCTGCCGTTGTACCAATTGCCTATGTTGCCGTTAGGGTTTGGGTAGTTGGTAACACGTTGCTGATCGTCGGATAATACTGCCCTTACTGAATAACCGACTTTACCGATTTTATCCTGCCAGCGGGATTCCAGTTCAAAGCCATAACTCTCCATGTCAGCATTGTTTATTTGCGGCACCGCGGTTCCAAGTATTACCGGCAATTCGGGCGCAGGGCCAACCATGTCGAAAGTGTTTCTCTTGAAATAATCGAAGTTCAGGCTAAGTCTGTTTCTAAACATTGCCAGATCCAAACCGAAGTTGTAACTGGCCACACGTTCCCAGGTAAGCTGCGTACTTACCAACCCTGGTGCGCCGGCAGTATTGGGCTGATTTCCGTTGATCAGCCATGATCCATTGCTGTTGCCAATGGGTACACTGGCGAAAAACGGGTACCAGTTGGAAGTATTTTGATTACCCAACTCGCCATAGCTTGCGCGAATTTTAAATAACTGGATGGTGCGGTCGAGCGTCCAGAATTTTTCTTTAGCCAGGTTCCATCCTGCGGAAACAGAAGGAAAAAGGTTCCAGCGTTTATCTGCAAGAAAACGAGATGTGCCATCGTAACGGGCATTGACTTCCAGCAGGTATTTTTCTTTATAATTATAGTTAAGACGGCCAAAGAAGCCGGCGGTTGCCCAATGCTGATACTGCCCTTCGTTTGCCTTGCTATCGTTGGTAGCCGTATTAATGGTTGGCATCGATGGAGAAATAAGTCCGCTACGCGAACCGGCAAGTGTGCGGTATTTATTTAGCTCCGAGTTAAAACCGCCCAGTATTTTAAACTGGTGATCCTTGTTTACATTGAAGCTGTAATTGGAATATATGTTGGTGGAAAAAAAGTTTTCTTTTCTGTTGTATTCGTACACGCTGGTATAACCGGCCGAGTTATTTCCCACAGCAAGGGGATATGGATTTTGCATCACATCGTAACTGTAAGCCGGCAATACATCGGAGTGATTGTTATAATTTACGGAGCGGAAATTACCTTCAGCAAAAATATTCCAGTTTTTACGCGGAGTTATCACCAACTGACCCTGAGTGTAAAGCCAGTCGGTTTGGTCCCTTGTACGGCCACCAGTTTCCAGCTGCGCTATTTCACTGGGATCGCTCCAGAATCCATTGGGATCTTTTGACGGTACCGTTGGCCAGCGACGGGCTATGTTGTGGTAAAACAGATCATTTTGGTGTGTAGCTCTGGAGTAATCTTCTCGTATAAAACGCGTGGAGTAATTAAACTTTACGTATTTGCTTAGCGTGGTATTTATTTTCGCAGTAAGCGTGTACCTGTTAAATCCGTCGTTCGAGTGTCGAGATAAACCGGCCTGGTCTAACATATTACCTGCAAGGTAGTAAGTGGCCGCATCGGTGCCACCACTCACGCTTAATGAATGGTCTTGAGAGAAGGCAGAATTTTTATACATCTCCTTAAACCAATCGGTGTTGGCGTTAGAACCGGTATAATACTGATATCTGTCGCCATTTCCATTGGGAATGGTACTGTAATCAATTTCGCCATTTTGAAATTGAATGATCCTGTCCATTACGTCCTGTGGAAACTTTGCTGCTTCGCCATCGTTTGCGGCAGCCTCATTAAAATACATGGCAAACGTACGGGAGTCCATCATGTGCGGTAAACCCAGCGGGCTGGTTTGCCTCAGGTTATTGTTATAGTTAACAGCCACCTTACCGGCCTTTCCTTTTTTAGTGGTTATCAGCACTACTCCAAATGGAGCACGTGAGCCGTATATGGCCGAAGAAGCCGCATCTTTCAATACAGTAATGGATTCGATATCCTGCGGATTGATGGCGTTCAGGTTGCCTTCCATTCCATCAACCAAAACCAATGGAGCCGAGTTGGAACCCGCGCCAATGGTACCTCCGCCGCGAATGTTGAAACTCAGGTTTTGGTTTAATTCACCACCCAGACCGGCAGTTTGAAAGTTCAAACCCGGCAAAAGTCCCTGCAAGGCCTGACCAACATTTTGAACCGGGCGCGATTCCAGCATTTTTGCATCGATGGTAGATACCGCACCGGTCAGGTTAGACTTCTTTTGCGTGCCATAGCCCACAACCACAATCTCATTCATTTCGTTAGGGCTCTTTTGCAGGGTTACTGAAAGGTTGGTTTCCACCGATACCTTCACGCTTTGCTCTTTATAGCCAACCATGCTGAATACCAATTCGTCGCCTTTGCCAGCGTCAATAATAAAAAAGCCATTGGCATCGGTGGATGTTCCCCCGGTGCGGCCGGTTACGGTAACGGATACGCCCATAAGCGGCTGGCGATCTGCGTTTGATACGATACCCTTTAATCGTGCATTCAATGCCGGCGACTGAAACTGCTGGTTAAAAACTGCACTGATATTATTTTTTGTAGTCGGCTTTGCATAAGCCTGGGTCAGGCATAAAAAAATTGAACCAAATAATAGCGGGATGAGCAAAAACCTGGAGCACATCTTTGTACATACCTCTCCATCTGTAAAAAGTAGCTTTTTTCGCATTCTGAATGATTTGTTAGCGTGAATGAGTAATATTTCTATCAACAAAGGGTGGGAAAAATGGACATGACAAGCATCATGCGGATCTCACTAATGTTGTTTTCAAACAACTTATTTTGTTAATGAGATGTAAATTAAGCCAGTTTATGACACAAAAACTGAACAACCGGTTGCGCAAATTTCTTTTTGAAAGCGGAGAATATTTGAGGAAGATGGTGGTTGTCGTGTAGAAATTTAATTCTGAATATAATTACGACCGGAAAATCACAGGCGAGATTTTTTATAAAAGTGGTGTATTGATTTTATCCATATCAAGCAAAGCTTTTACTTTCTGGTAACAGCGGGTTACCGTGTCCTGGTCACTTTTTTCAGGCAAACCAAAATGGCACCCGCGTTCGACCAATGTTGCATGATGCAGCAATGCTTTACGTTGCTCTGCTGTTTTTACGCATTGTGAAACAACCTGGATTGTTTGCATTAATCTTAGCGTTACTGAGCTGCTTGTGCGGCCGTATTCCCGTATTTGATTGAAAGCAGCATCTGCGAGGGAAGTAAAAGTGACGGGGCTTCGTACAAGGCGCAGGTTACCCTGAAGGTCAAATAGTTTTGATGGTGGAAAAGGACGTGCGCTTGCGTGACAAAGTGCCGAGCCCAGCCAATCCAGACAAGTCATTGCAGTAAAAGGATCATTAATTGCAGGTGATAAAGCCCTGATGGCAACTTCAACAAGTTCATTTATGCCGAAAGTCACATCCTGCACCAGTGTGCGATTTGAGCCAAGAATAAACGCCGCATTTATTGTATTTGTTATATTTCCCACTCCTGTATCGGGCCACACAGTGGCAAGAGGTGTATTTGTAACGATGAAGTCGCCCGGCTGACTTAGAAGTTGAAGGATAATATTATGTTCAGTAGCTATTTGCAGCAGCCTGTCATCATCTCTTGCCTGAATATATCCGCTTGCCAGGGCCATAACAACACAACTGTCCAACTCGGAATTAAATATTATTTCGGAATTTTTGTGAGCACTCCCTTTATCGGGATAATCAGGCAGACCGTGATCAATGGCTGCATGTAACTCCCTGCTTACCCGCGAAACAAGCACCGGAGCCTGAATAGAAACAGCAACATGGTTAATAAAATAAATGAGAACCGCAAAACTTGTCAGTCCGAGTAACAAGGCAACATTAACCGAGATTTGTGGCAGGGGTTGTTCGGCCTTATCAGCCAGATGTAACAGCACCAGCATGCAAAAAATAAAGGTAGAAGTAAAAGTGCCCAAAGTAACCTGCGTGCC
>JBDTEB010000488.1:0-3244 GCA_039922795.1 Chitinophagaceae bacterium | reverse complement strand
ATCGGATGATTACCGCGTAGGCTCCTGCAGGATATCGATAAATTCGGCACTCGCCACTTCCATTTTATTCACGTTTTTCGTGATCTGCGAATTCAGGAAATTGTACGCTACATAAGCCAGCAGACCAATGATAAGCCCCGTTGCCGATGTGATCATTTTGGTATAAATCCCACCAGCGATAGCTGCCGGGGTAAATTCTCCCGTTGCATTTATATTATAAAACAACTGAAGCATCCCGAAGATGGTTCCAAGAAACCCGAACATCGGCGCAATGCCATAAACAAGGGAAAGAATGGAAAGATTTTTTTCCATTTGATACACTTCGAGACGGCCGACATTCTCCATACTTTTTTCGATAGCATCGATCGGCTTACCAATTCTCTGCAGACCTTTATCGATGATCCTTGCGACCGAATTGTCCGTGTTCTTCGCAAGCGAACGGGCAGCCTTCACATTATTGGTAACCACGTTATCACGAATGATATTCATAAAATTATGATCGACCTTGCTGGCATTTTTGATCGCTATCCATCGTTCAAAAAAGAAAAATATGGCGAGAACCAACAGGGCAGCGAGCGGAATCATCAGCACCCCGCCGTTAAAGAGCAGGTCCATCACATTCATGTGTGCTTCGGTAGGGATGGTATTGATGGAAGATGCACCGGCTGCAAGTTTTGTCGCCGAATCGATCTGGAGAAAAAAAAATGGCATCAGAAATTGTTTGTGATATAATTTATTAAGAAACCCTCTGTAAAACAAGAGGGTTCCGTAACGTGAAAATAGCATGTATTATTTGGGAAAACTTTTAACGCATTACCCTATTAACATTTTCTAAGCAATTAATTGCTGATTGAAACTTTACTGTGGACGATTGTTCTGAGTACCCATTTGCATCATACCCATGATCTGGTTCATGGTTTTGGTCATGCCATCGCTGCTGCCATCAAGGAAGATAATATTACCCTTACCTGCTTCAGCAAAGTTTTTAATGGCTTCCGTCCACATACTAAAGAGGATAACGTTGGTATCGAGATTGGCCTGTTTCATCTGTTCTGCTGCCTGGCTCATACCCTTGGCCACTTCTTCCCGGAAAAGCGCAACACCCTGTCCGCGAAGCATTGCTGCTTCTCTTTCCGCAGTTGCAGCGATCTTGATGGAATTACCCTCGGCCTCAGCGGCCTTGGTTTTGGTTATAAGTAGTGCCTGGCCCTCGTTTTCAGCCGCAGCTTTCAGATTATTACTGGCTACCACCCGACTCATACTTTCGATGATCGCCTTGTCAAACGTGATGTCATTGATCTGGAGATCCAGCAGATGATAACCCCATTCTTCGAGGGCCGCATCGATCTGTTCTTTTACATACTCAACGATCTCTTTTCGAAGCGTAAGGATCTCGGCCTGTTTTTTTGAGGCCACGAAGGCGCGAATCGAACCTTCAACCGTTCTCACCAGTGATTGCATCAGGTCTTTCTCACTGATAAATTTGAAAGCGACTTTTTTGATGGTTTCCTCCTCGGCATTCTGAACCGCAAAGAGAAGCATACTTTTAAAATACACATTGGCCTGGTCAACGGTAATGGCCTGGAATTCAAGTTCTACAGAGCGGTTCTGAATAGACACCTTTTTGTAGATCTGCTCGACAAGCGGAATCTTGAAACTAAGCCCCGGCCGAAGTATACGCTGATATTTACCAAACATGGTTACCACCGCAATCGAGCCCTGGTTCACAGTGACCAACCCGCTGAAAACAATCAGCGCCAGAATGATCAGCCACCAATAAGAAAGAATAAAATTTGGCATAAGCTAGAAATTTGAAAGGTTGAAGGTAATATAATTACATTCTTAACCTAATCGTTTACGTTTGAACCTGTTTACATCCATAGGGGCATCCGGATTTTCAAAGCAAATATATCTCCGGAGGCGCATTTTGTTATATCAGCGTTTTTTTGTCCATAGCATGCAGAGATGAGCCAGCGTTTGCACGGATTTTTCCATGTCATCAACGCCAATCCATTCGTGTTTTGAGTGGATGGCCTGCATGCCCGTGAAAATATTGGGACAGGGAAGACCCAAATGACTGAGCCGGCTGCCGTCCGTTCCGCCGCGAATACTTTCCTTTTTTACTTTTAGTCCGGCAAGGCGGATTGCCTCTTCAGCATTGGCAATAACCTGCGGATATTTATCAAGGATGGGCTTCATATTTCGGTATTGTTCATGAACAGCAAAATTCATAGTAGCGCCGGAATATTTTTTAAGCACGTCGGATGCAATTCGTTTTAGCGCTGCTTCATTATTTTCTAATCCTTCCTGGTCGAAGGACCGGACAATAAATTCAAGGCTGGCCTCCTCGGCGATTCCCTGCATGGCAACAGGGTGAAGGAATCCTTCCCTTTCATTTGTAGTTTCAGGCGAGAGCCGGTCTTTGGGAAGCGAATCGAGGATTTCTCCGGCAATCTTTAAGGCATTTACCAGTTTATTTTTTGCGTATCCAGGGTGGGCGATCACACCTTTAATCGTGATTTTGACACCATCAGCATTAAAAGTTTCATCTTCGAGACTACCAGCTTCACCACCGTCGAGCGTGTAGGCATAATCGGCGCCCAGTTTGTCAAGATCAAGATTTGTTGTACCTCTCCCTACTT
Source organism: Chitinophagaceae bacterium (assembly GCA_039922795.1). GTDB lineage: Bacteria > Bacteroidota > Bacteroidia > Chitinophagales > Chitinophagaceae > JADCRZ01. Next base: position 602 of record JBDTEB010000488.1, on the reverse strand, counting down.
CCTCATCAGGGGTGAAAAGAATCCTGATCTTGCCGTGTTTTACCTGGTTGTTCCCAAGCAGGAAGTTTGCCAGGTCCATGATAATAGCAATGCCCGATTTATCATCGGCACCGAGCAGTGTTTTACCGCTGGCGGTGATAATATTTTTACCGACATGCTCTTGCAGGTAAGGATAATCTTCTTTTTGAATCACCTGCGATGGATCGTCGGGGAGGATGATATCCTGTCCGGCGTAATTTGTGTGCAGGATGGGTTTCACGTTTAACCCGCTACAGTCGGGAGCCGTATCTACGTGGCTGCAGAAACAAATGACGGGAGCAGCGCTCGCGGTATTGGCCGGGATAGTGCCAAACACATAACCGAATTCATCCATTTCGGCATCGGTTACGCCGATTTGCAGCAGTTCCTCCACCAGGATTTCCGAAAGCCGTTTCTGATTTTCGGTTGACGGCGATGTCATGGATTTTGGATCGGATTGGGTATCCACCCGCACATAACGCATGAATCTCTCTGCCGCGGTAAACCGGTAATTTTCGAACATATTGCAACGAGTTTAAAAGCAGGACGCAAGTTCTGATTTTTAAAGGAATACCCGATGAACG
>JBDTEB010000487.1:0-2720 GCA_039922795.1 Chitinophagaceae bacterium | reverse complement strand
GGGAGGTGAGGACCCCGCGTATGAAATAATCAGGAATGCCATTCGTAAACGAAAAGACTACCTCAACCAATTCGACAGGTTTCAATGCGAAGTATATATAAAAGGTCAATTGAAGCTGAGAAAATTCCCAAAAAAATTTCTCGGACAAACGGTGGATTTTGATGACGGTGACACAAGCAAGCTAAAGATGCTGTATCTCGCTGAAAGCGTTGCCACTTACTCGGTGCAGAAACCCGACAAGGTAAAAATCGAAGTCACTTCAACCAAGGTTAGCGGGCAGAGCGATGGCTTCGGACTGAGCCAACCACAGATTCTTAATTTTTATGAGAATATTGTTTCCATAGGGCGCAACTTGAATCCCAGGGGCTTCGTTTCTCCCATTGCTGCCAATGCGCTGGAATATTACCATTATAAACTGGAAGGGGTTTTTATAGAGGATGGAAAAGAAGTAAACAAGATCTCTGTAGTTGCCAGGAGAAAATTTCAACCCGCATTCTCGGGCACAATCAATATAATCGAAAATGACTGGCGCATCCACAGTCTCGATCTTCAATTAACGAAGGAATCACAGATGGAATTTATCGACACCCTCCGAATTTCCCAAATCTATGTTCCCCTTCAAAAAGATATCTGGGTGATCAAAAGTCAGGTCATTTATCCTTCGATAAAATTCTTTGGCTTTGACGGATATGGAAGTTTTGTAAATCTCTATTCCGATTTTAATGTGGCGCCCGTTTTTGCAAAAAACTTTTTCGGAAACACCTACCTGAAATACCAGGATAGTTCCAATAAAAGATCCAGCGAGTTCTGGGATTCATTGAGGCCTGTGCCTTTGCTGGCAGAAGAAACAAGAGATTACCGGCTTAAAGACAGTGTGGCGGAAGTGCGGCGATCCCCTGCATATCTTGACTCGATTGACAGAATCAGGAACAAATTCAATGTAAGCGCACTGTTGTTTACCGGACAGTCTTTTAGCAGGCAGAAGAAAAAAATGTCCTACTCGATCTCGCCCCTTATCAGAGACATTAATTACAACACGGTGGAAGGACTGGTGATCAATCATCATTCGTCTTTCAGGGTGATCATCGACAGCGTCGGCAGCCGCAGACATACATTGGAATTCGATCCTCACCTCCGGTACGGATTCAGTAACCAGCATGTAAACGGTTCACTGCGTACCTCGTACAATTTTGGGAGCCGGTATTTCGGATCCCTGAGCCTGACTGGCGGGAAAGAAGTTTTCCAGTACAATAATCAAAGCAATTTTACAGAGTGGAACAACTCCTTTACCACAATAGTCTTTGAGAAGAATTTCATGAAGATTTATGAAGCGTGGTTTGGACGCATGGATTTTGCAAAAGGAATGGGTGACGGTTTTACGGTGCGGGCAGGCATCGAATTCCAGGACAGGATGTCTCTTGATAATACAAGTGTGTATCCTTTCAGGGATGTGAAAGGGAGAGAGTTTACAGCAAATTATCCCGTAGACCTTATCACAAAACCTATGGACAGGCACCAGGCCCTGGTCGCAAATGCAGGAATCAGCTGGCAGCCCGGTGCGAAATACATCGAGTTTCCGGACAGGAAAATTAATATCGGGTCGAAGTATCCATTATTAACCTTGAGCTATACAAAGGGCATTAATGGATTGCTGGGGAGCGATGTGAAATACGACAAATGGAGATTCCAGGTTACGGATGATATTAATTTCAAACTGGCGGGCCTACTTTCCTACCGGGTCGCATTGGGCGGATTTATCAACAATGATCATGTTGAAGTGCCCGACTATCAACATTTTAATGGCAACCAGTCCTTGTTCGCCGGTTCTTACCTGAATACTTTTCAACTGGCAACTTTTTACAAATACAGCACCGCAACCGAATTGTACACCACCATTAATCTTGAATATCATTTCAATGGTTTGCTGAGTAACCGGGTACCAGGCTTGCGCAAATTGAAATGGAACCTGGTGGCAGGAACAAATGCGTTTTATGTAAATTCCAACAAAAACTATTTTGAAACTTTTGTCGGTCTTGAGAATATTTTTAAGGTAATCAGGATCGATTTTGTTCAGTCATTTTCTGCCGGTGAGAAACCTTATTCCGGAATCGTCATCGGCCTCAGCGGCTCATTATTCGGAAGGCGTATAAGGTAGATGGTTCCCTGGAAATGTTTGAATGCATATCTTCGCCCTGCAATTTTGTTCGTCCCGCAAACGTCCTTAAAATTCAACGCATGGCTGTATTACACAACAGGATTTCCCAAAAGGAGCTGAAGGAAGCCCTTTTCAATGAAACCATCACCCGGACTACCCTGTCTTTTTACCGGTATTTTCCTGTGGCTGACCCGCAGGCTTTTCGTGATGAGTTGTACAAGTCGCTTTTTGATTTACATGTTTTTGGTCGGATCTATGTCGCACATGAGGGCATAAATGCCCAGATCAGCCTTCCCTCCGAGAATTTCGATGTTTTCAAACACTACCTCAATTCCATTCCCGGCCTTGAAAATCTGCGTTTGAACATGGCCGTTGACGATGATGGAAAATCTTTCTGGGTGTTAAAGATCAAGGTGCGCGAAAAGATCGTTGCGGACGGTATTACTGATCCTGAATTTTCCATGTCGAAAATTGGCAGCTATGTAAATGCAGCGCAGTTTAACAGGATGACGGCCGACCCGGAAACCCTGGTGATTGATATGCGCAACCATTATGAGTATGAAGT
>JBDTEB010000486.1:0-4754 GCA_039922795.1 Chitinophagaceae bacterium | reverse complement strand
TTTTACCAGCCTGCTAATTATGAAACGACCAAGAAGTATACTGTCGAAACAAACGTGTATTCATTGCTAAGGGATAAATTAGTCTGGAGTGGGCTTACCAGTCGGGCAGGGTTATAGATTTTATCGGCAAAAGTAATTTGTGATAGAGAAGTTAGGCATAGTGAACAATAGTTTTAATTATGAAAATAAACATCGGTATGAAATACGTTTTTCAATCAGCATTAAGCCTCGTTTTCATTTTATTGCTTAACATTTGTAATACGGAAACTGCCAGGGCACAAACAAAAGATGAATTATTAAAGGTTTATAACAACGAAACCATTCACACATTTGGGAAATATTTTATTAAAGGAACAAAGCGTCTTTCCTTTAACAAACTAAAACCTGATTTTACGTCTGATATCACAGGTGACTTGTACAAAAAAGCAAAAGGAGATAGAATTTTAGGAGGCGTATTTACGGTTACGGCAATAGGAGCCCTGGTTACAGGCATAATTGTAAAGAAAAATAATACTGGATTGGGTGCATTGATGTCTGGTTTTGCTATTGGATTAAATTTGGGTGGTATTCATTTTAGAAATAGATCCAGTGAGTTATTAGACAGAGCTATCTGGCATCGAAATAAAGAAATTTTGTTTGATGTAAAAGAATAATATTTACACCAGATAATAAATGCAAAAAACAGTTATTATAATGAATTGTCATGAACAGTAAAAGATTCTATTTATTGTTGATATTGCTTGGTACAGTGTTGTTTTCTGTAAAAGCCCAGGATTTGATAGTGCAAACGGAAGCTGGAAAAGTACAGGGGAAAATCAATAAAGGTATTGCGGTTTTTAAAAGCATCCCTTATGCAGCGCCGCCGGTTGGTAATCTTCGATTTGCCGCACCGGTAAAACCAAAGCCCTGGGAAGGCGTGCGCAATGCATTGGCTTTTGGTCCTACTTCTCCAACAACTTATCAAACAAAAAAAGCAGGAATTGATGAGCTGCCTGTTTATGGCCAAGGGTGGATAAAAGGAGACGATTATCTTACTGCTAATGTGTGGACACCCGATGTAACTGCAAAGCGTTTGCCGGTAATGCTCTACATCTATGGCGGGGCATTTGTTTTTGGCAGCAGCAATGTGCCGTTATTTGATGGAACCAATTTTGCAAAAAAAGGGGTTATCCTGGTGTCATTTAATTATCGCCTGGGCATCGAAGGCTTTTTAAAAATAAAGGGTGTGCCAACTAATATTGGCATCAGAGATCAGATAGCAGCCATGCAATGGGTACATGATAATATCGCCGCTTTCGGGGGCGACCCAGACAACGTTACCATCTTTGGCGAATCGGCCGGGGCTATTAGCGTAGCGGCGTTATTGGTAAGCCCTCCTGCCAGGGGTTTATTTAAAAGAGCTATCATGGAAAGCGGGAGTGGGCAGGCTGTATTTAGTAGCCATCAGGCAGATATAGTGGCGAAACAATATGCAAAAACACTTAAAATAGAAAATTCCAGGGAAGCGTATTTAAAACTTACAGCCGAAGAACTGGTGGCTGCCCAGCCAAAAGTAACGCCTAAAATGGTGGGACTTGAAACAGATGAATACGCAGACCCATCCGGGGGCGTGGCAACTTTTTTTCCTGTTATTGATGGCGATATTATTCCGGATGTACCCTTAAAGATTTTGCAGAATGCAACAGTTGGCAATTACGATTTATTGATCGGATATAATACCGATGAGATGAATACGTTTTTGATACCAACCGGATTACTTAAAAAAATTAAACTGGAATTAATTTTAAAAATAGCTGTAAAAAAAGTGCATCCGGCGCCTGCTGCATTAATTGCCATTTTTAGAAAAGCTTATCCTGCAAAAAACAGAGGCGAACTTTTTTCTGCCATCCTTACTTCGTACCAGGCACAAGTGCCATCCATTCGTTATGCCAATGCCCATGCAAAATTGGGCGTTAACACTTTCATGTATGAATTTGCCTGGCAATCCTCTTATCAAAATGGAGCTTATGGTGCATACCATGGTTTAGAAATGCCTTTCGTTTTTGATAATTTGGCGGGCCTTACCGGTGAACGAGGTATGTTAGGCCCTAAAGGGGCACCACAAAGTTTAGCAGATAAAATGCAGGATGCATGGGTACAATTTGCTAAAACAGGCAACCCTGGCTGGGCTCCTTACACCACCAGTGAACGTAAAACAATGCTCATTAATACAACCTGGCAATTACAGACTAACCCCCATGCAAAAATACTAACTGCCTGGGATGGGGTGAGAGAATAATGCTAAAATTTACAGATAGAAAGGGTTGCGAAAGTGCGTCAAAACATTTTCCAATCATTTTTACAGTGAAAAATATAAATGGAAAATTACATCAGAATAGATATTTAAACAAGCTAATAACTTCATTCTATCATTTCAAATCTTCGTTATGTTAAAAATTTCATGCATTATGATTGTAGCAATGCTACTTCAGATTGTTTCTTTCGGCCAGGCACGCAAGGTGATCGTTCAACCAAATCGTCCTATTCCAGTGCGTCCGGTTCAACCCACACGTCCTCCTGTAAACCAAAGCAGTAAATGGGTTTATATTGCTACCACCGAAGTACGCCTCAGTGGTGAAAGGGATGTAGTTAACCTGAATAGCAGGGACTTGTATCGTGGTATTAAATTCAATGTCACCCGCAATGCATTAGAAGTTTTTGATGTCAGTGTTGTTTTTGACAACGGTCAAATCCAAAAATTTCCTTTACGAAATATCTTTCAGCCGGGAACAGGAAGCAGGGTATTAAATTTACCGGGAAACAGAAGAAGAATCAGAAGTCTTGTTTTTACATACAGAACAAGAGGGCATTTATTTAGCCAGCGGGCTCATGTTATAATTTATGGATTAAAATAACACGCCTCTCAATAATTATACCACTCTTTAAACAGAAAGTACAGCACAGCATTCGAGTTCCCGAGAGTTTACTAAAAAGCCTGCTTTTTGTAGCAGGCTTTTTAGTGTGTCAAGCATGTATATAAGTTATGGAGTGGAAATACAGAATATGCTGTACAGTAGACAGTATAAGCCCGAAGCTAGAATGAAATTCGTGAGGAAGAATCTACAGGATGTCGCAGCGTAATTACTGCTCGGGATCAATTCTTAAATGAGATCCGCACTTTCTTTTCCCCCTGATTGCGGAAGATAACGCAATCGACTGCTCCCTTCCATTTATTCGCCTGGTACGATTTCATCAGCCCATCAATGGAATTGATCTTCTCACCGTTCAGCATAATAATCACATCGCCTTCGATCAGTTGATTTTTTGCTGCCACCGATCCTCTGGGAACGACCACTACCAATGCTCCGTTTAAATCACTTAAACCGGCTGCGGACTGCTCACCCGGCATTTCTACATTTTTAAACGTTGCGCCAAGCCAGGTTATCGATTTATTTTTTGCCAGAACTGATTGGGTAATTAACGGCGTTATCTTCGGTTTGGCGGCTAATTTTACTGAGCTCACGCCGAAATCCATCGGGATATTTTTGAACCCCGCTTTCAAGGCCGGCGAGTTTTCTTTTAAACGGAAGTTCCCGGTTACGGCATCTACAAACATCGCATCACCCCAGCTACTGTTGAGGTCAATCTTCAAGGCCTGCGCTTTTTTCAGTCCCGCCTCCGACAGGAAAAAATTACTATCCACCTGCCTTCCCCAATCGTTAATCTGTATCGGCGCATACGCGGACGTAACAATATTATGACTGAACACATCATCACTGTTTTTCAGCCACACATGTGGATGAAATGTATTGTTGATGATGATATTATTCGTCACCGTTCGATGATACCCCTCGCGTAGTTTTAGTCCGCCGCTAAGGCAGACATTATTATAGATCTGGTAATTGCTGCTGCCATCGTCGAGGTCGATATCCCAGCCATGATCGCACCGAAAGCGGTTGTGCCTTAACGTTATGGGTTTGATTACATCCAGTAATTCTATCCCGGGTTTGGCCGCCACGATGCTGTCGATCTGTTTGCGGTCGGAACGCCAGAAACGATCCCTGCCCCAGGAGTTAAACGCGCCATGGTCGCCTGTTTCAAGCACCGTGTTGAATACGTCGTTGAATTCGATGATATGTCCGCCCCAGCAACCGTCGCCGATATTGATGCCCGCACGCGGAACATTATATATCGTATTATGTGAAACAACGATCTCTGAAGACATGGAAATTTCGATCCCCGCCACCTGTTTTTCTATCGTGCCGATATCATGAATAAGGTTATTGGAAGCCGTACAGTTTGCCGGGTAATTAGGGGATTTTGGTCCGGACCGGTAATCCATCTGGTTCCAGTTTATGTTCTGGTTGTAATTAAAGGCAGGCGATCTTACCGCATCGGGGTTTCCGACAAAAGCAATGGCCGATCCGCCAATATTTTCTATAACGTTGCCGGTAATATTTGCATGCCGGTTGTAATTGCTGACAAATATGGCATTACCACCGAGGTTGGAAAATTGATTGTCGCTGATGCTGATATTTTCTGTTTTATCCAGCAGGATGGCGCCACCCCGGAAGATGGTCCAGTCACTGCGAAGGAGGGGTTCCTTCGTTAGCATAAAAGTTCTGTTGGTACCGGTAAACCGGATCCCCGAGATGTTGATGTTTTTCGAATCTTTGATCACGATCAATTCATTCAGCCGACTGACTTCAAACTGCTGTTTTCGCATATTCATGCCCGTGGGAGGATAGACATAGAGGATCTTTTTCTGTTGATCA
>JBDTEB010000485.1:0-6096 GCA_039922795.1 Chitinophagaceae bacterium | reverse complement strand
AAAAATCCTGGGTATCACCCTGGCTGTATTTATCACAGCACTGGTATTTAATAAAAGCAGGAAAAAAAGGAACGCTCAGAGGGATCGGAACGAAGATGAAAAGATGGCCAGGAAATATCGCAAGAAGCTAAAAAAAGAAGCCTTGGCCGCCGAAAAACCCGTGCTGAGTTTTGCTGAAGAAATGCACCAATTAACAGATGCCGCGATAACCAAAATTCATCAATCGGGAAAAAACCTGGAAGATAGTATTCATCACTTGCGGGATAGTTCAAAAAATAAGTTCCACCAGGTCGAAAAAGTGGCAACCAAAAAATATAATGTGGCGAAAAAGGAGACTCGTGATAAATTTAAACAGCTGCAATCGGTAGCGAAGGATAACTATCACGTGGTTGATAAAACTGCAAAAAGACTGGAAAACCAGGCGGGCTCGGCATTCATGGACTTTCTGGGAAGTATGAAATTTGACCTTAAAAAAGAAGCAAAAAAAGTAGCAAAGAAATTCTAGTATTTGCCTCATAATTATCGCCTGAAATTGAAAGAAAAGAAAATCAATCTCGCCACCGATCTCAAAAAAGTGGAACTCGAGCCACTCAATGACTCTACTGAAGGAAAAGACCAGCCATTGCCGGCTGCTTTAGAACCCGGTAAAGCACTTGGCTTTGCGCTCGTGGGCCTCGGTACGCTAACTCTTGCGGAAATATTGCCGGCCTTTGCCTCCTGCAAATATGCAAAGCCTGTTGCCCTCGTGAGTGGCGACCCGGTGAAAGCAGGGAAAATAGCAAGTCAGTATGGGATCGCTTCTAAAAATATCTACGACTATAAAAATTTCGACGCTATAAAAAATAATCCCGAGATCGATATCGTTTACATCGTGCTTCCCAACAGCATGCATGAAGAATTTACGATTCGTGCCGCAAATGCGGGAAAACATGTGCTTTGCGAAAAGCCTATGGCCACTTCTTCCGCTGAGGCGACGAGAATGATCGATGCGTGTGAGAAAGCGGCAAAAAAGCTAATGATCGCCTACAGGATTCAGTATGAGCCAAATAATAAACTGGCCATGAAATGGACACGTGGCAGTGAGTTTGGCAAGGTGCGGGTGATCGAAGCGATGAATTGCCAGAACATCGCGAATTCGGGACAATGGAGATTAAAGAAAGAACTGGCGGGCGGTGGTTCGCTACCGGATATTGGATTATACTGTTTAAATACTTCCCGTTATCTTCTCGGGTCCGAGCCGGAACAGGTGATCGCCTCAACAATAAGTACACCGGGAGATTCCAGGTTTAAAGAAGTGGAGGAAGCCGTATTTTTTCAGATGCATTTTCCCGGCGGCGTTGTCGCAAATTGCAGTACCAGTTATGGTATTCACCAATCGCGGCGTTATCGTTGTTACGGGGATAATGGCGGCTGGTTTGGATTGGATCCTGCTTTTGCCTACAAGGGTCTGAAAATGGAAGTATCCAAAATGGTGGATGATGTCGAATGGAGATCAAACCCCGCACCTGGTGAAAAAAATCAGTTCGCCCTGGAGATGGATCACATGGCCAGATGTGTGATTGAAGACAAAAAACCTTTTACACCCGGGGAAGAAGGACTGCAGGATCATAAGATCATGGAGGCCCTCTACCAGTCAGCCAGGGAAGGAAAACCTGTCAAGATCTCTGGAAACCCAACAGGCATCGATGTATTCAGAGGAACCTTGCCTGAATAGAAAGTGGCAAGGGAGAGTAACTGATGTATCTTCCTGCAAATTAAAAAGAGAGCGGAATAAGTCTTTTTTCTTCATTGCTCTGGTAGGCTGCACGGATAATTTTGATCACATCACGCGCATCTTCGAGGGCAACAGGCGCGCTTGAATTGCTTTTTATTGCCTGGTAAACTTCGTCATAAAAATCAAGGTAATTTCCTACCTCGGATGGCAGTTTTTCCTTTATCTCCTGTCCATCTATTACTGTATGAAGCAGTCCCCGATCAAGGTCCGATTCAATGCCCCAGCCGCCTTCGTTCGGACTCTTTCCTGCCTGCAAAGCAATCTCCTGAACGTCAGAACGATTCTTTAAAAATGAGCCTTTTGAGCCATGCAGAATGAAACCAGGCAGCGCCTCCCTGACGAGGTAACTCGATTTTACCCTCACCCTGAGCGTGGGATAGTATAAAACGATGTCGAAATAGTCGTACACTTTGGAGATCGGCCTTACGATATGGATGTCTGCGAACAGGGCTTCTGGCCTGCCAAACAATTGCAGAGCGGCATCGATCAGGTGAGAACCCAGGTCATATAGCGAACCGGTAGATTCGCTGGGAATTTCCTTATGTACCTTGGGGCTCAGCTCTTCCTTGAACCGGTCATAATGGATCTCGGCTTCCACGATGTCACCCAGCATTTTTTGCGCCACGACCTTTTTCACCGTTCTGAAATCGCTGTCATATCTTCGGTTATGGTAAACCGTTAGAAAACGATTTTTCTCCCTCGCCAGCTGGATCAGCTCGTCCGCCTCTTCGGTAAACGTCGTGAATGGTTTCTCCACGATCACATCCTTCCCCGCCAGCAACGCTTTTTTGGTGAAGTCGAAATGCGTGTGATTGGGCGTATTCACCACAACAAGGTCCACTTCAGGGTCTGCAATCAATTCATCGAAGCTCCGGTAGATCTTTACCCACGGATACTTTTCTTTTGACAGTTCCTTACTTCTTTCAAAAACACCCGTCAGCTGAAAGCCGGGGTGTGCGACGATAAACGGTGCATGAAACACCACTCCTGACATGCCGAATGAAGCCAGAGCTGTATTAATCTTTTCCATAATCGAATTTTATTTGCACCCTCCCGCATAAGAAAGCTTTGCCGGGCCGAAGTAATTAAGTGTTGAAGGTATTGTTTACCTGATAATTTTTGAAACAGAAATTAGTTGAGCCTGCTTATATTTAACAAGAATAAGTTTTGACCATCAAAATTGATTGCCGGTTGTCCATTCGTTTACTTCAAATTGCTTCTCATGAAAAAATCCTTTCTCTTGCTGGCAGTAATTTTTCCAGCCTGCCTTTTTTTTTCTCTTGCTTTTATCTCCCGGGAGAATACGTCTGTCACAGGAGTTACGGTTGATAAGAAAAAGATCATTTTTATTGCCGGTGCCTGTAGTCATGGTCCCGGTGAGCACGAACATCTCGCAGGATGTAAGCTACTGGCTTCGGAACTGCAAAAGCAAATGGGCAATAGTGTGGAGACTTCCGTATATGATCTCTGGCCAACTGACACCACCGTACTCAATACTGCATCGGCCATCGTACTTTATATGGATGGCGGCCCCTCCCATCTGGCATTAAAACACCTGGCTCATCTAAAAGCGCTGATGAATAAAGGGGTAGGGCTCACCTGCCTGCACTATGCCGTGGAATTCCCTGTAGAAAAGGGGGGACCAGAATTTAAACAATGGCTGGGCGGGTACTTTGAAACATACTGGTCGGTCAATCCGACATGGGAAGCAAACTATACCAAACTTCCGAGGCATGAAGTAACAAACGGCGTAAAGCCCTTCAAACTATACGATGAGTGGTATTACCATATGCGGTTTCGCGACAATATGCAAGGGATAACGCCGATATTATCCGCAGTGCCCCCGGAGTCAACATTGTCAAGACCCGATGGTCCGCACGAAGGAAATGACGCAGTGAGGAAAGCGCTGGGCACCGCTCAGCATATGGCCTGGCTAAATACCCGTCCCGGGGGCGGCCGTTCGTTTGGATTTACCGGTGGCCATTATCATAAGAACTGGGGTGATAGCAATGTACGCAAGCTGGTATTAAACGGTATTTTGTGGACTGCAAAAGGAACGGTGCCATCTGGTGGCGTGCCAGCCCCCGAGCTTTCGAAGGAGGAGATGCAGGCGAATCTGGACAGCAAGCCTTGTAAAAGGTAGAACAGGAGTCTTATGCAGGATGGTGCAGTTGCCCTGGCAGATGTTGCCAACTGCACCATAAACTTCACGATAAATACCTGCCTTAAAAACAATAAACAACCACTTATGCAATTTGGAATAAATACGTTTCTTTTCAGTTCGCCCTTCACGAACGCATCGATCAGTTTTCTCCCGAAATTTAAAGAATGGGGGTTTGATTCCGTGGAAATTGCGCTCGAAAATGCGGGAGATATTGATCCCGCGACCATCAGAAAAGCACTTGACGAAAACGGCCTTACCTGCCATACCGTGTGTGCCGCAATGGGACCCGATTTTGACATGAGGGGCACGAAAAAGCAGCAGGCTGATGCACATGCATATCTTCGTTCGCTGATTGATGTTATGCCTGCACTTGGCGCGGAATTTCTTGTGGGTCCATTGTATTCTTCCGTGGGAAGGGCAGATGCCGTGGCCCCGGAATACTACCGCCAGCAGTGGAAAATGGTGGTGGAAAATCTGCGCGATATCGCTGATTATGCCGCATCGAAAAATGTGAAACTTGCCATTGAACCATTAAACAGGTTTGAAACGGATTTTTTGAATACTGTTGACCAGGCGCTTCGGCTGATCGCCGATATTAATCACGAATCTGTTTACCTGCATTACGATACTTTCCACATGAATATCGAAGAAAAAAATCAGTCCGACGCGATTCTCCGGGCAGGAAAACTATTGGGCCATTTCCATGCCTGTGGTTGCGACCGCGGAACACCCGGCAATGATCACATAGACTGGCAGGGAATAAAATCTGCGCTTAACCAGGTGGGTTATACCCGCGGTGTGGTCATTGAATCTTTCACGCAGGACGTAAAAGTCATTGCGAAAGCAGCAGCAATATGGAGAAAGATAGAACCTTCACAACAAAATATAGCTGAAGACGGCGTCAAATTTTTGAAGAAATTATTGTCTTAAAAACAGATGATCCGGTCTCTGCAAAGGTTCATTGGGGCTGGTCGCGATTCAACCTGGTCAATCGCTCGTGTAATTCAATTACCTGGGGAATCAGGAGCTGTTCATCATCATTGAAGAGCAAAAAATCGCATTGGCTCATCTTTCGGTCTTCCTGCCATTGGTTGTTCATCCGTTTAATTACATCATCAGCATCAATTCCGTCGCGCAGCTGCACACGTTGTAGTCTGAGGGCAGCCGGTGCTGAAACCCCGATCACATAATCAAGCATATTAAAAATACCACTCTCAAAAATGAGTGCGGCCTCTCTTACTATGTATGGAAGCTTATACTGCAAGGCCCAGCGCTCGCCATCGCGGATAGTTGCAGGATGCACCAATGAATTGAGCAGTTCAAGTTTCGTCTTGTCCTGAAAAACAATCCCGGCCATCGCCTTTCGGTCGAGCAGGCCGTTGGAATACATTGCCGCTCCAAAATGAGAGATAATATCTTCTTTTAGTGCAGTGTCTTCGTTCATCAGGCGCCGGGCTGCATCATCCGCATAATACACGGGAACTCCCAGCACTTCGAAGATCCGGGCGACCGTCGTTTTGCCTGAGCCAATACCGCCCGTAAGACCAATCTTCAGCATAAGTGAAACAGTTTAAATCGGGTGAAGACGTGAAAAATCCACCTCGAAGTATACTGGAAATTGCAGGGAACGGGAGAAAATCCCGTCCCCTGCAATAATTATTTTTTATCTCCCAGAACAGCCTTGTTGATCTGCGCACTCCATTCTATAGAGATGGCACTTTTCTCGATCTTAAGATAACTGCCTGGATTGATCTCGAGAGAGATCGTTCCATCATCATTTACCTTGTTTATCGTACCGTGGATACCTGCGATTGTTACAATTTTGTCGCCTCTCTGGATGTTCTCCTGGAACTTTTTAGCATCCTTTGCTTTTTTCTGCTGGGGACGGATCAGGAAAAAATAAAATACTACGATCATACCACCCAGGAGAAATAGTGAATAATTTCCTCCGGCTCCTGTGGGTGCTGCCTGCAAAAAGATCAAATGGTTCATTCTGTGTTTTTAATGTTTAATTATCCTTTTTTAATTACCTCCACCGTGAACACCAGTTCCTGAGGACTCGGCCCTTTGGCATTGGCATAAACGTAAATTGTTTTTTGCTGTACACCCGATCTGCCATTGCTATCAAAAGAACCTTTGATGACGCCTTCTTTTCCAG
>JBDTEB010000484.1:0-5359 GCA_039922795.1 Chitinophagaceae bacterium | reverse complement strand
CTTAGCTTAAGGGTAATATCGTTGGCTTTTTTACCATTCACCGGCAGGTTATACGCACTTACCTGGCTGATATGGGCGGCCATAAAATCAGCGGCATTACGCAAGGTCTTTTGGGCAGGATCGTATTGGATGGAGGTATTCCTGTCGATCTTAAAAATGCCTTCTCCCATTTTCAGGGATACAGGGCGCGGAATAATTGACGTAGTTGTTTGAGCAAACGATACAGCAGTGATGATTGCCATAATAATGGCAAGTGGAAATTTTTTCATGGTGTTCAGTTTATTGTATTGTTTTACTCAGCAAATGATTTTTGTGAAACGACATACCCGTTTGGTCGTACAACGGTGATAATTCCTTTTGCATCAAAGGGGTCCTCAATCTCCACGGTAACGCTTTGGCCAGGCTGCAACACTGGAATACTGTATGCTTTGGACCGCAGATAATTGTCCGTTTTATCAGACACATATAAAGTATAACCGCTTACCACATGCTGAGGTAAGCCGATGTTACCGAAGATGAGAACGCCTGCTTTGCCTTTACCTCTGGCTATCACCTGCTGTACTTCAACAGGCGAAGACATTTCACGCAATACCTTCATGGATGGTTTGGGTTTGCCATACATATCATACACCCCGTGTATACGCCGTCTGAACTTGTCGTTTTCCTGGGTGCCCGGGTAATGCGTGCGGTAGTCGGTGAGATCAAAATAGATGGCACCTTCGATGTATGGCTTGGTTTCAAATACCGCCATGTGATAGATGAGGTCCTGCAATCGCCTTTCGTCGCCGCCTTTGAAATTGGGCGCGCATAGTCCGAATTCAGAAATAAAGAATGGTTTATCGGGATAACTCAGGTGCACGCTATCGAGGTAATTGTGGATTTTTCCTGTAGGAATGGCCCACCAGCTGCCACCGTATTCATTCATCATAATAAAGTCACCATCTTTGGCTGCATCCGGCGTAAACTTTGGATCGTTATAAAAGCTTCGGGTGAGGGTATTGCTCACATAGGCAACCATCCTCGATGAGTCCAAAGATCTTGCCCTCATGATCAGCTCCACGATCATTTTTTTCATATCTGCCGACCTGCCTCTCAGCTCATTTCCCACACCCCAGGCGAAGATGCTGGTGTAGTTATAATTATTGCTGATCATTTGCTGCAGTTGCGACATGGCTATGCTTTCGATGGTATCGTTTGCCGGAGTTTCAGCCCCCCACAATGGCACTTCCTGCTGAATAATGATCCCGTTGCGGTCGCAGAAATCGTAAAACACATCTGACTGTTGAAAATGCTGACGGGTAAAGATGGCATTCACGTCCTTCATCAATTTGCCCTGGCTGATGATAATGGAATCCGTTTCGGCAAATCCGTAATCGGGATTGGAACCTGCCGTCCATTCCACACCCATAAGTTTTACCCGTTCTCCATTAAGAAAGGTTTGACCTTTAACAAATTTTATTTCTCTGAAGCCAATGTTGGTACTCAGCTTATCGACGGGCTTATTACCGTCCATTACCACAACATCGACCCGGTAAAGATTGGGGAAATCAAAATGCCAGGGGTGAACTTTTGGCAGCGTAAGATTCAGGCTGGCTTCGGCGTTTTGCCAGACAGGCGTTGCCGTTTCAGCAAGCACAACATGGTGCGAAGCTTGATTTTCTTCAGTGATGGTAACTGCCAGCTTTAAAGATTTTTTCCCCTGCGCAGCGAAGCCCAGTTTAATATGAAGTTCGCCTTCGTTGTTTACCAGGTTGAGCTTCGGTGTTATATGCAGGTAATCTGCTGCAGGTTTATTGCTTACCATAATAGCTACCGGACGAATGATACCGCCATCGTTTGGCCAGTCGAACGAGGAGCCAAAGGGCACCTTGTTCTTTCCATAATCATTGTTGACGGCTACCGTGAAGGTGTTGCTGCTGCCGTAGTTAATTTTTCCATCGAGGGTTACAAAAAATTTATTGAAACCATCACCCACATGCGCATTTACCTGTACGCCGTTCACATATAAATAGGATGTATGGTTTACGGCACCAAACTGAAGCACCACATGCTTATTTTTCCATTGGGCAGGAATGTCAATTTTCTTCTGGTACCATCCCCAGCCGTAATGATTTTGATTATCCGCTTCAATATTCCAGGTGTGGGGGAGATGCACAATTCGTGAGCCTGACAGTGGTTTGGCAAACCATTGCTGGCCTATCCCTTCTCCGTTTTTATCGATGGCAAATTGCCAGTCGGCATTCAGGGCGATAGTGTCCCGCTGACCAAAAGCGAACGATGTCAATAGCAAACCTGCAACAAAACCCAGTAAATACTTCACCATAATCTTTTGGTTTATATTGAATTTTTACCTGCTGCAAGAATCACTTTGTTCCTGCAAATGCGTTAAAAGTAGCCTATACTGCCTGTATAAAACTGCGGAACCGTTTGCGCATAATTTATATGCGTCTTTTTCCCCAGGGATTATTGACGGGTCTTCTGCTCAGGAATTGTTTAGATATACGGCTATTCTTTTAAGCGAACACGTTTTTTAAATTTCTCTTCGCCATCGATCAACACTTTCAGGTAGAACCTGCCCTTGGGAAAGCGGCCGAGGTCGTAGGTAAATACGCCCTCGGTCAGGTTGAGGTAGGTGTGTTCTTCCACTACTGTATCCCCAGGGTCGGTTGTAATCTGCACCTTTACTTCGGCAGGAAAATTACCATGGTAGTCAAGAGTTGTTTTATCGTTGGTTCGGGTAGGATAAAGACCAAAAGAATGGATAGCGGCAATCGGCGTCACGGGCTGACCCACCATAAAATCATATTGAATAAACCTTCCAAAATCGGAATCGAAATCTTTTATCAGCTGCCCCTGTTTATTCATCAACTGCGCCCTTCCGCTGCCGCCCCTGGCATTGGCCCAAAACTCAAGCCCATTGTCGCCACTGTCTAGCAAGGTAAAACGATAAGCGCCGGCTGCCAGCTTCCATGTGTCGCGGTAAACCGTGTTTGCTTTGAGCGAACCAAACGATCGCTGCTGTACCATTTTGCCGCTCGCATCGGTTAATGTATATGCTGTTTGCAGTGGCTCGTTGTTTGTTTTCAGGTACACCATTATTGTGCTGTCGTGCCGGGGCACCGCTTCAAACCAGGAGGTCATTTTGTTGTCGGCAGAATAGCCGTCTTTTTTACCATTTGGCTGTAACAATTCCGCCTCAAACTGATCGTTTGCTTTATCGGTTGTAAT
The DNA here is from genome assembly GCA_039922795.1 of Chitinophagaceae bacterium. Taxonomy (GTDB): domain Bacteria; phylum Bacteroidota; class Bacteroidia; order Chitinophagales; family Chitinophagaceae; genus JADCRZ01. The sequence goes on along the minus strand of JBDTEB010000484.1, from coordinate 2,131 downwards.
GGTGCCCGGCAGCATGATAGTGTCTGTTTCAAACGGCGCCAGTTGTCCTTTCCACTGGTAGATATTTTTGTTCGATCCCTTTGTGCCGTATTGTACCAGCAAGCTTTTGACAGTGGAAGCGCCTAGGTTCTTTACAAGGATCGCTGGTTGTAAAACCGATGGATTGTACCTGCGGAAAGCATCCTTGATGGTTGGGCTGATAATGTCCATCAGCGCTACATCCACCTTCTGCGCAGCTTTTCTGTATTGAATCAAATAAGCCGATATTACTTCATCCGCTGATGGCTTTGGTGAAATATACGGCTGCATCGTTACGTCAACGGTGTGTTCGCGTCCCCTGGCCAATGGCAGGTTGTAAACATCAGGCTGCATCAGGTTGCCGGGACACCAGTTGGCGCGGTCGTATATCCAGGTGCCCGCCTGCGGGTACAAGGGGTTATCGCCACATTCCTTCCATACCGACCGGGTATCAATCAATTTTCCGTCGTAAAACACCTTCCTGTATTTATTACAAAACTCTCCGCAGCCATCGGGACGGTCCATGCCATGACCCGTTTGCACGATACGCAACCGGGCAAAGTCTGCACCCTTTGCCGATTTGAAAGTTACCGGCGTCAGTTCATTTTCAATCGGCTTGCTACTGTCTCCATAACGGTAACTGTTGTCATAAATCTTTTGGATGCTTACGGGCTCCCAGGCTGGTGTTCCTTTTATAATTTCAAAATCGAGGGTTACTGCCCATCCGCGATCTTTGTTGGGCTCATACCCGGTGTGGTTGTATCCAATTTCCACACTGTCGCGAAGCAGCATGCTAAAGTCGGTTACGTCCACTTCCCAGTTAAACTTCCAGTCTTTGGGAAAGGCGCCACCGTAGGGCGTAAGCATGCGACCTATTTCGTAATCCTGGTTTGCGCCATGTGCGCCGCCCTTCCGCCTGATGGTGATATGATCCTTATAATCCCAGTCTGCACAGCGCATGCTATCGGGGCAGGCTAACCTCACTTTCAGCATAATCTTTCTTACCGGGGTTGCTGCTGACGGAAAAACACCCCACCGCTTGTATTCATTAAATCCATGCGCCGGATCGGTAACAATCGTTTCCCTGTTATGCGTGATCACATGCAGAGTATCGGCGGCATGGGAACAAACTGCCACGAAAAATAAAAGAATTAAAACGAGTTTTTTCATGGTTGAAAGCTTTGCGGTGATTGAAATTTTTACCGTCTGTTGATGGCATGGAGGTTATATATGCCCGGGTACGTATCAATTATAAATCCTTGGCTTTTTTCACTTCAAAAACAGAAAAATTTTCGATTTCCGGATCGGCCACTGCTTCGTTTATCAGTAACCTTACTTTTTTTGTTGCGACAGATTTTTCTGCAAGAAAAATATACTTGTTGCCAATAGCGGTGCCGCTATTAATGGTTTGCCATTTGCCATTTACCAGAGCCTGTATGCTGAAAGACTTCACCCGATGACCCAAGGAAATATTTTCCCGTATTACCCACTGATTGATGGAAGTTTCCTTTTTGAAACTTAACTCAATGATGTTCCCTTTTCCTTTTGTGGCTGCTACTGGCGAGTCAAATCTTTTTCTTATTTCATCGCCCCATTCTTTCAATCGTTGCACATCTTCTTTTGGCAGAAGTCCGGTATTGTCAGGCGTTAATCCCATGATGAGTGTGGCGTTTCTTCCCACCGAATTGTAATAAATGTCCATCAGATTTTTCAGGGGATAAATATTTTTTTCATCGCCGGGCTCCCAAAACCATTCATGCCTTCCGTTGTAACCACGCAGTGGCGCATCGGCCATAGCCGGCACCCAATACTTGCCGTTTACATCACCCTCTTTCAGCAAGGCATACCCGTTTTTTGAAATACCGGAGATAGCACTTTCACCCGAGCCCGTATACTTGTAGGGAAATGTTGACCAGCAGGGATAAGCAACCGTTCCACTTTCCGAACCACCCCATCTTGCTTCGGCCAACTGGTCGTTGTGATAGAACAAACAACCGGGCTGATATTTCTTTACGATGGGCAATACATCCGGCGCACCTTTTGCCGGATTGCCGGCGCCACCATCAAACCAAATTTCAAACAGCGGGCCATAACGGGTGCAAATTTCTTTTAC
>JBDTEB010000483.1:0-7604 GCA_039922795.1 Chitinophagaceae bacterium | reverse complement strand
AAGGCATATGCCCCACCGTAAGCCTGGTCACGAATCCAGTCCTGTCCCGGGTGATTACCCCAGTCAAGAAATGGAATACCGCGACGACCAACAGTCCAGTCGAGGCGAGGATCGAGCGAACCTGCATCAGGAACGAAAACGTTTCCTTTTGAGGCACCTTCCAGGCCCTGATCGCTCTTTACAGCGCGGGTGTTGTAATCGTCCAAAAATGGCAAACCTGTAACGGCATCGGTGCGGTAATGGTTAACCAGTTCCTGTGTAGGCTGGTAAAATCCGCAACACCCGAACGGACTGTTGTAAGGATAGTTCAGCATCTCTCCGGAATTGGCGTTATCGATATTGTTAGGTACAACACCTTTTGCCATCTGGATGGCGAACACAGACTCCTTATTGTTTTTTGATGCAGGAAGAAAGTTGTCTTCAAAATAATCCTGCAAGCCGTAGGTAAGGCCATTGCTGGTTTTTCCCGAGGTAATCACTGCGTCAAATATCACTTTTGCTTCGGCATATTTCTTTTCGTAGAGATAGGTCTTGGCAAGATATGCCCCTGCGGCCCATTTGTTGGCTCTGCCGACTTCCGATTGCGTTTCAGGCAGGTTATCGTACGCCGCCTTAAAATCAGCTTCGATCTTGGGCCAGATATCGGCCGTGTTTGGCTGCGCGAAATTTGTGGTGGTCTCATCAACAAAAGGGACCATGTTGAACATCTTCTTCAGCTCAAAATAATAATGTGCACGAAGAAACTGCGCCTGAGCCTGAACCGTCTTTTTTTCGTCAGCTGTCATGTCGGTAACTGTTCCCAGCACTTTTATAACGGCATTTGCGCGGGAGATACCTTCGTAAACAGCTTTCCATTTGCTGTTAAAAAACCCATTGCTGGCATCGGTGTAAAAATTAACGATCGGGTCGATCGCATTCTGATCACCACTATAGCTACCTTTTGAGGCATCGCCCGAGGCAACGCTTCCATATATCCAGTTGGTCGGCGATGCTTCCCATGGGTTGGCAGCACCAATACCACCCTGACCGTCGAGGGCACCGTAAGCACCAACCAGCAGCGCGTTTACGCCGTTCTTGTTGGCAAGCACATCGGCGCTGAGCGCGCCAAGGGCCGGCTGCTCAAGAAATTCTTTTTTACAGGCAACTAACAATGGCGCTGCAAAAAGACTGATGAAAAATAAATTGCGTATTGTTTTCATTTTGATCTTTTTAGACATTCATTAAAATGTAACTCCCAGTCCTACTAAAAATGTTCTTGAACTTGGGTACGGACCTTCATCGATTCCGAAGGTATCACCGCGATAAGAGCCAGTGCTTGATGCGGGTATTTCCGGATCGGCACCGCTGTATTTCGTGATGGTGAAAAGGTTTGCACCTGATACATATACTCTTAATTTCTGAACTCCGATTCTGCTAAACATGTTCGCAGGCAAATTATATCCAATCTGAATATTCCTGGCACGCAGATAAGAACCGTTTTCCACAAAGTAAGAATTCGGAACACTGTTCGAACTGAAAGAACCATTGGTTTCCTGGATTGGAGCCTTTGCGTTGTGGTTCGTGGTAGTCCATGAATTGTATAACGCTGTTTTGCTCTTTGCGCCTGTGAAACCACCAAAGAAATCTGTCCAGTATTTCACGTTGTTCCAGATGTCATTACCCTGAACTCCGTAGAAGAACATGCTCACATCGAAATCCTTGTAAGTAACGCCAAGGTTAAAACCGTAACTGAATTTCGGACTTGGATTTCCGATAAACGTACGGTCAGCAGCGGTGATCTGTCCGTCACCATTGATATCGGCATAACGGAAACGGCCAACTTTTACATCGTTCTGGAAAGTTCCGCTTGGCGCTTTTGCATTTGCAGCAGCGATCTCGGCATCGTCATCCCAAAATCCGTCGAGTTTATATCCAAAAAACTGTCCAACACCATATCCAACCTGATTCCTTACGATGGTACTTCCAGTAAAACGGCGTGTTTGAGGAATATCGTAATAAGGAGTTCCACCGGATATCTTTTTGATCATGTTGCTGTAAGTAGTGAGTGTTGCGGTAGCATTCAGTTTCAGGTCCTTTCCCAGGTTAATGTGACCTGTCAGGGAGAGATCAAAACCTGTATTTTTCATTGACGCGATATTCACCGTTGGAGGCGTAGCCTGGCCTGATGTACCTGGCAGTTCGGGTGCAAAAAGCAGATCGCGGATGTCTTTTTGATAATAGTCACCACTAAACTCCAGTCCGCCATTAAACAAAGAGGCGTCAACACCAATGTTTGAGCTGACGTCACTCTCCCATTTCGCATCAGGGTTACCAATACGTGTCTGGCGAAGACCAGGGGTGAGACTGTTTACACCACTGATCGGATAGGATGAGTTGGTCTGGCTCAGTCCGTAGGTGTAAAACGCATTGGCTGCACTTACATTGAACTGGTTCCCCAGGATACCCCAGCTTCCACGGATCTTCAGATCGGTGAGCCAGGAGAGTCCACTCATGAAAGACTCCTGAGAAAGACGCCATGCCGCACTTACTGCGGGGAACACACCGTATTGATTATTGGCCCCGAATTTTGAAGAACCATCACGGCGAATGGTAGCACCTAAAAGGTACTTACTATCATAGTTGTAATCAAGTCTTGCAAATGTCGAGAACAGGTTTTCTTTGTATTTGTCACTTACCGTATTCCTGTCTCCTGTACCTGTGGAAAGGGTAGTGTAATTAGGGTCGAATGTGAAATAGGAACTGCGGGAAGCGTTAAAATTGGTCCCAAAATTCTGGGTTGATTCTGTACCGACCAATACCCTGATTCCGTGTTTGCCAAACTCCTGGTTGTAGGCCAGTGTATTTGTCCAGCTGAAATTGTATCCGTGATTGGCAGTTTCAGTATAGGTATTTGTGGTTACATTTTCTACATTTTCGTACTCGGGATACGCAAAACTGTTACCTCCGAAAGACCAGGCTTCACCGCCGAAATTAGTGCGGAGTGTAAAATGGCTTGCCAGGTCAGCTTCTGCGAATATGTTTCCAAATACGCGGTTTGTAAGGCCTTGGTTGGCTGCGGTACGTTGCTGGATAGCTACCGGGTTACGAGCGTTTCCGAGATCAGGAGCACGGGTTCCGGCAAAGTTACCCTTGATGTCATAAACCGGGATGATAGGTTGTTCGCGGAACGACATACCGATCGCGCTTCCTTCTGCCAGGGCGCCAATGCGCGGGTTGTCTGTAACAGAAAATTCAAGATTCTCACCAATCCTAACATGTTTGTTGACATTAAAATTGGCGTTCGACCGCAGCGTATATCTTTTCTGATACGTGTTGATGAGCGTACCCTGCTGGTTGTAATAATTTAAAGAGAAAAGATAATTACCCTGCTCACCACCACCGCTTACCGCGATGTTGTGACTGGTCAAAGGGGCCTTTCTGAAGATTTCGTGAAACCAGTCGGTACCTGCCTTGTTGGCTTGCATGATCTGGTAAAGATCACTGGGAATAGAACCCGTGTTGTAGTAAGGATCCAGTTTGTATTTGGCAGGATCAACCAATGGGCTGCCAGCAGGAAGGCCGCCGGCGCTACCACCCAGAATATAATCCGGAAGTGAGTAGGTGCCACTGCCATACTGTGCATTTTTGGGAGAAGCGTTACCGCCATTAACCTGTGCAAGTCTGGTGAGCGTCATCATTTCCTGAGGGTTCAAAAGATCCCATACATTGCCTGATGGAGGTACCTGGGTGCCGTAATAAGCATCGTATTGCACTTTTACTTTTCCCGTACCCCTGCGCGTGGTTATGATGATTACACCGTTTGATGCGCGTGATCCGTAGATGGAAGCAGAACCGGCATCTTTCAACACCTGCATGGAAGCAATATCATTTGGATTGATATCGCTTACATTCTGTGTGGGGATACCGTCAACTACATAAAGCGGGGCATTGTTTCCGAAAGTATTGAAGCCGCGAATACGCACCTGTGGGGCTTCTCCCGGCTGGCCGGATCCAACGATGGTAACGCCGGCTGCCTGTCCCTGCAACTGGTTCTCGATGCTCGCGACCGGCTGTTTGTTCAGCTGCTCTACGTTCACCACGGAAACAGCACCGGTAAGATCCTTCTTCTTCTGGGAAGAATAACCGGTTACAACCACCTCATTTAGTGCCGAAGTATTTTGTTGAAGATTGATGTCAATTGTTGATCTGCTGCCCACAGTCACCTGCTGTTTTTCAAAACCAACGGCGGTGATTATCAGAACTGAACTGCTGTTGGGAACAGTAAGTTTGAAGGTTCCGTTATCACCGGTTTGTGTGGCATTTTTTGATCCTTTGATTTCAATCGTTGCGCCCGGAATCGGGTCTCTGGAGGCGCCCCCGGTAATTTTACCGGTGATCGAATTTTGTGCGAAGGAAGTAACAGATGTAAATAATATCAGAAATAGAAAGCAGTATTTAAATAGCGCATTTTCTCTTGATCGCATAGCAAAAGTTTTTAGTTAAAGTTTGATTTTTGATGGCCGGTTTCGGCGGAATAACAAAAGCACCGTTGTTGTTGATGTCTTTGTGAAAACTAATATAATTACCCTCCCTGTAATTTTATTTTAATGATCAACTCTTGTCTGCCAGGGTGACATATGTCATAATTTTCTCATGTGATAATTCAAATGCATCCTGTAACAGGACCTAACATTTTTGGTTGAGATCGATTGTTGATAATCAAGCATTCGACAGGTAAAAGTGTTTTTGAAGACGCGATTGCATTTTGGTAATAATGACAATCGTGACGATAGCTGTATCCATCCCTTACCCAGTGGTGCGACGAATGTAGAGAAGTTTGGTTAGACTTTAACTTTCTGATGAACGATTTACAGTACGCAAGCCATTTTTCACGTATTTGCCCGTATCAAAACCCTCCTAATGTTAACAACTTATCAGAAAAAGCTTGATTACCTTTCAAACAGCTAATGAACCAGATGAGTAAGTCAATCCTTGATCTTGCTTTTTCCATCAGGAATGCCTGTGCTTTTCGTTTGGCTAATCGTCACTTTTGATTCATTGATACTAAAATAAGTTTTCTGGTTGGTATATAATTCCCTGATAATCCGGGACGGGTTTCTCCACTCGAACAGTCTTATTATGAAGATGGAAACTCTGAGCAGAAAGCTGCCGTGTATGATCCCCTCGCCCAGTTTCCGGATCTTTTTGTCCCTCTCATCAATGCAGCCAGGACGTTCATTTCCTGTTTTTCCCGCAAGTTCTTCGGCGAAAACCCAGGCACCGTCCCTTGCTGCAGAGATCGCAAATTGAATAAATACAGAATTGTAATTTTTAGCATGGAGACCCAGCAGGGAAAGGAAAGGGGAAATATGGTCGATCTTGTTTACAAATTCAGCGGTCAGTTCGGCCAGGATCCTGTTTATATCGTTAAAGTCTTTTTGAATGGCTTTAAGGTCGGGGTTGGCACTCACTTCAACAGTAGAAATACCGAGATCAAGATTAATATGGGCATTGATGCCGAGAAGAAGATGATGCAATAAGAGATACCTGGATTTTTTTGAAGACTGGAAAGCAATATCCCATGACGACGTAGGAACCTTGTTGTCTTCATAATTACTTACTGCTTCCAGGTAGCGGTTTGCGAACGTGACATCGAGCCGTTCCATCCGCGCGTTGTCCTCAAATTCGTTATTCAGGATCCCTTGCTTCACCCGGCAGGTTACTGTATGGTATAGCGCAGCAAAAAATCCCACCCGGCTCTTCTTAGCTATGGATGTTTCCATGATCTGTTCGAGCATAACGATCAATTCATCGATATTTTTTGCTTTCATGCTGCTGAGTTCATGGCTGTTCAAAATATTCTTCTAATGCAATCCGACTAGATCTTAAAAAAGGCAGAACTCCAAAAAGTTCTGCCCATTTACCATAATTAAACAATTTTATTTTACAATATGCTTCCCACCGCGTTGCCATCGGCGTCAACTTCTACAATTTCGTAACCCAGTTTCTGTAAGCCCGGAAGAATAAGTTTCTTATCTCCGGCCAGCACGATATTCATTTTGCTAAAATCAAGGTATTTTTTTGTCTCAGCATCCATTTCTGCCTTGGTAATATTCTTGCGAATATCACTTTGCTTTTTTGTAAAATCAGCTGGCAGGTTGTATTCGAGAATGCGACCCAGGAAGGCTGCTTTCTGGAAACCTGTTTCGTAGTTTCTTGCATCACTCTGGCCGATTGAGTTACGCATGAAGTCAATCTCTTCGGGTTTCACTCCGTTTGCCGTATAATTTTTGATCTCCCGCACCACCTCGGCCATCGCACTATCCGTAGCGTCTGCCCGAATACCGCTGCTGAACGTGAATGAGCTGGTGTATTTGTTTCCGTCGATACCGCTCCGTGCGCCATAGGTCCAGCCTTTATCTTCACGAAGGTTGATATTCAGGCGGCTGTTAAAACCTGTTCCCAGCGGATAATTAGCCAGCGTGGCTTTGTAAAATTCACCCGTTGCATCGTAGGGCAGGGCAGTTACATAACCAACCCTGAATTCTGTTTGGGCACCTTTTGGCACATCGATCAGGTAGATCTTTGTTTTTCCGACCGGCGCGGGTTTAACTGCAATAGCCGGAAGAACAACAGGTTTTTTTGGAAGCTGGTTCAAAAATGCAAGCATCGGCAGGATACTGGCTTCCGTAATGTCTCCGACAACCACGATCTTGCCGTCGGCGATGGAAATATTGTTTTTGTAGTAATCTTTTACATCATCAAGCGTGATATTCTTAACCGTCTCCATGGTTCCGCCGGCAGGCAGACCCCAGAAACCACCACCATAATTGATCTTGTTGTACACTTGTGAAGCGATCACTGCAGGCTGACTTTTTGAATTACGAATACCTTCCAGCGTCTGATTTTTATTGCGGTCAAAATCGGCCTGGTCAAATTTGGGCCTCAACAATTTCTCTTCCAGAAGTTTTAAAGTCGCAGGCAGATTCTTTTTAAGTGATTGAACGGATATTACCGTTGCGTCATCGTCGATTCCAATATTTATTGAACTACCGAGTTTAGCCAATTCAAGGCTGAATTGTTCACTGGTGTAATTCGTGGTGCTTTCATTCATCATGCTGGCAAACATCGACGCGAGGCCTGCCTTGTCGGGCATATTGGCATCCATCATTCTTCCGCCTTTCAATGAAATACGCAGCGTTACAACAGGAATCTCGTTGTTTTCGGTACCGATCACTTTCATTCCGTCGTTCAGGTTTTTCGTCCAGAAAGGAGGCACTTTCACCACAGGATTTGCGCCTGCAGCGGGCATCTTTTTGCGATCGAACTTATCGGATGATTTTACGTATTTCAAACCTGCGTATCCGTAATCGGGCCTTAAATACCTGGTTGTATCCACAGTATAATTATCAGCCGCAGCGCGAAGATTTTCCTGTCCCTTTGTGAGCACACTTAAAATCACGGCCGGTTTGCCTTTGATGTACTGGTGATACACACGCATCACATCGGCCTTGGTTACATTGCGGATCTCGCTGAGTTCCGTTGTAATAAGATTTGCATTTCCATTTATCGACTGGTATGCTGCAAGCGTACTCACCTTTCCTGATACGCTGGCCAGCCTGTTG
>JBDTEB010000482.1:0-6356 GCA_039922795.1 Chitinophagaceae bacterium | reverse complement strand
AAATGATCCGGAGACGGCGGTTCTGAGCCTGCATGCATTAACCGATCTTTTCTTCAACCTCTTAAACCAGCCGCTAAAATCGGAATACATCGATGATAATGGAGGTCTCCGCATTCACACTACAAACTGGAGTTTCGAAAATTTATTTAAGGAATGTTTTTATCCTGTTTTTGACTACGGAAAGAAAGACAGATACATACAAAAAACATTGATTGATATGACCGGGCAGTTGTTGCAAAGCAATGCCAATGAAGCAGTGACTGCACTTCTGAAACAATTCCGGAGAATGGTGGAAAAGGAGATAGATACATCACTGACTTGAGCGCGCCCTAAAAGAATTTTCTCCGATTAAATTAACTAGTGGGGCTGGTTCCCTTTTATCTCAAATGGCTTTGAGGCATCGTAAAACTTTAGCTCCCTGATATCGGCTGGCAGATTGAATCCCTGTTGTTCAAGTTTTGTTTTTACCTTCTGCATCAGTTTGCCCCTTGTAACTAATGAACCCTTTCTGAAATCATCGGTAGTCACCCAAAAAAACACCTTTAAATTTACCGTGCTGGCCGCGAGTTCATCTTCAATCACGAAACTCACGTGTTTATCGTCGTTTATAATTTCACCTTCGTCACTGAAGCAGTCGTAAATAATTTCTTTCGCCTTCTCTATATCATTTTCGTAAGCTATTCCAACGATGAAATCCATGCGAAAAAACCCATCTTCCGTAAAATTAAAAACAGGTTTCGTGAGTACATCTGAATTTGGAATATAGACATTTCTGCCATCAAAAGTGGCAATTTTCGTGTACCTGAATTCCATGGTTTTTACCTTGCCGAAAACATTTTCAATCTGAACAGTATCGTTGACCTGGAAAGGCCTATTAAAGGCAAGGATAATGCCTGCAAGAAAGTTTTCCGCGATGTCTTTGAATGCAAAACCTATGACCAAGGCCGAGGCTCCTGCTGTAGCTACAATTGCTCCGGCAATTTTATCCAATCCCGCGACATTAAGCGAAAGCAAAAAGATCACTACGAATAGAACGAGCTTTATTGCTTTCATCAAAAATCCGCTCATCAAAGGATCGTGTGATCTGCTCCTCAATTTCCCGCCAATGAGATTTGCCAGCCAGTTAGCGATAAAAAAACCAACTATGAATAAAATTAAGGCCAGTCCTACCCTTGGAATAGCTTTAAGTAAGGCAATGTAATAAGCATAAAATTGATTAATTATTCTGTCCAAGAGGGCTGTTTTATTGATTATTGAAGGAAGATGATCGCCATGATGTTAATCTTTTCTGGATTTTCTTTTCTATAGTTTGTTGTTGTTTGAATGTTGCCACATCAGCCGGACTAGCGAAAAGAAAAAATAATTTCCGCCTGAAATTGCCGGCTTGCCTGACGTCTTTGATGATATCTGCAAACTCGTGGAAATTCAGATAAAAGGGGTTTGAGGAAAGCTTTATTTTACTTGTGATTCCATAAGTCGGCGAAGCCTCTTCTCTTGCATAAGTTCCAAACATTCTATCCCAAAAGGTAAAAAGCACGCCAAAGTTTTTATCTATATATTTTTCATCTGATCCATGATGAACCCTGTGATTGGATGGGGTAATTATCGACCATTCGATAAACCCCGGGAGTCGTTTAATATATTCAGTATGTTGCCAGAATTGAAATAATACCATGATCTGGTTAACAATAAAAAATATTACCGGATGAAATCCAAACAACACTATCGGTATTAAGAAAATTATTTTAAAATGTTGTACCCAACTTAACCTGAAGGAAACGGTTAGATTATAGTGCTCAGCGGAATGATGCACAACATGGGTGGCCCAAAAAAACCGATTGCCATGAGAAACTCGATGGGCCCAGTAACTACAAACATCATAAACCAGGATACAGGGGATGATTGTCCACCAGTTCAGGGTCATCCGCCAGGGAATCAAGTTGTAGACGAACACCGCACCAAGAATTAAAGCCGTTTTTGCTAACAGGTTAACGCCCACATTTCCCAGTCCAACAATTACAGAACCAAAGGCTTCTGTCGCATTGTATCTTTTCTTATCTGTTTTCCAGGAGTGAACCATCTCCCATATCGTAAAAAAGGCCATTACCGGTATGGCATAAACGATGAGATCTGCTGACTTGCTGCCCAAATCTGAGATAGTATCATAGGAAATCGGCTCTGCTCCAAATATAGATCTGATATTGAAAAACTTGAAATCGCCCATTCGCTATCGAGGTGAATTTTGTTTAAGTCTGCCCGGCATTTCTCAAAAATGTCGACTTTATCTTTTGAGAAGATATCGAAAATTCTTAAAAATTGATAGCAATGGTAGAGGTATTCTTCTAAACACTGAGTATTCTAAAAATTGCATCATTTGGTTCTCAAAACCACCTGTCCGCCTGGATAAAGAATACTCGCATCATCTTCGGCGCTAATGAAAAATGCCGTTGGTTTGAAGGCTGTAACTGTCGATAACGAACTCTTCAATTTACCAGAAAGCATTCCGCTTGAAGTGCCCAAACTGCCAATGTTTTTTGTACCATTATTCTCTGTTTCCATCCATACCACATAAGTCTTTTTTGCCGGAGTAAGTCTGTCAGGGTCTGCGAGGCGTTCTACAGAAAGTGAGATACGCGTGTTATGGTTATTATCTGATTTCAGTTTTACCGTGCCTTGAGCGGCCGGCACAACTGATGATGTGGCAAAATTCATTTTTTTAGCACAAGCAGATAATGACAGAGTGATAATTGAAATGGATGCAAACAACAACATCGCACGCCTTGCATTTTTGATATTCATTTTTTTACTTTTTAATTTTCCTGTTGAAAGTAAGACTAACAAGATCACACCGTTGCAAATTGGATTGATAGTCAATACATTATATGTTACATATTTCCTTTTGTTTGGCGAAGCTTGCCCCGAATGGGAATGTATTTGCCCACGTAAATCAGGTCGTTGCAAAAATAAAAGACCAGGAATGACGATTAACGATCTTCCCTGGTCTGTTATTAAAATTATACCCGACATCCTATACACTCGAGGTTACTGCCTGTCACCCTCAGTCAAATCATTGTAATTGCCTGCATCTCCTTTTAAGATCACAGCGGCCGTTTTCTCCTCCCTGTTGCGGAGATAGGTCAGATTTACGGTATCACCCGGACGAAGAGATGATATTTTCTCCAGCATCTCATTGCCACCAGAAATTTTCCGGGAATTGATACTGATAATGAAATCGCCTTTCTGTATTCCAGCGTCAGCGGCGGCGCTTCCTGCGGCCACATCCATAACAAATACCCCATCACCATCCTGCACCTTGTTTTCTACGCGTTGTTGTTCATTCATTTGATCACTTCCGAACATGATTCCCAGATATGCCCTTTTGCTGGTGCCATATTTAATGATGTCACCGGCAACTTTTTTTACAAGGTTGGAAGGGATAGCATAAGAATAACCCGCATAAGAACCAGTGGGTGAGGCTATGGCGCTATTGATGCCGATCACATCACCATCGGTGTTGACGAGCGCTCCTCCGCTGTTCCCCGGATTTACTGCAGCATCTGTCTGGATAAATGATTCAATCGGGGAGCTGCTTTTCTGACCATTGATGCCTATGTTCCTGAATCGCGCACTTACGATGCCAGAAGTGACCGTAGTTTCAAGATTCAATGGATATCCAACTGCCAGTACCCATTCTCCAAGGTGAACGTCATCGGAATTTGCGAAGCGGAGAAAGGGAAGATGATCTGCTTCAATCTTTATCACTGCCAGATCGGTACTGGGATCGGTGCCTACCACTACTGCTTTATAATCCTTTTTATTATTGAGCGTAACCATTATATCTGTGGCCGATTCAACCACGTGATTGTTTGTTACAATATAACCGTCATCACTGATCGACACCCCCGAACCAGAGGCCATTTGCCCCTGTGCTTCACCAGGCTGTTGATAATCGTTGAAGGATTCTTGTCCTCCACCATTATCAGATGCTGCCCTTCCCATTACCACCCTTATATGCACCACCGCACCCGCGGACTTGCTTGCGGCCTTTTCAAAATCAACCATAGCTGAAGCTTGCGGACCAGAAGTATAGCTGGCATGTGTAAAAAGTGCCGGGGACTGGGAAAGGTGGTCAGCGGCCGGTTTAATAGCAAGGTTGTTGTATCCCCACACAAACCCGGCTGAAACAATTAAGACCGTTAAGGAAAATAACAAAGGTTTTGAATGTAGCATAATTTATTGTCTGTTTTATCAGACAGCAAAAATGAAAATGACTTCTGTAGAAAATCTGATTAAAATTCAGAAGAGTCTGTTAATAACTTTCACATGCGGATGCCTTAGGATTTTCCGCCTTTGATGGCTGGTATAAATATATCATCAGTATTTCACCCGCCGGAAGTACATGGAGCGGCCAATAAATTCATAATGCCAGAAGCCTCTTACTTTGAGCCTGTTGATGTTGTCTAGAGAGATGGTCGCATTCCAGGTGCGCCCCGTGAGTACATCATATATCTTTCCGTTTTCCCAGCAGTCGCATTTGGCGTCAAATTTCAGGCCATGGAGCACATCCATACCGATCACGAGTCTATTCCGGAGACTTTTGTCAGGATTTCTGGTATCCGTGCGTACGTGCATCGGGTGGGCCAAATCATCGGCATCATTGAACCAAATTACCTTTGCTTTGAAAAATGAAGAATCAGCATAAATGTCCACCATAACATTTCGTTGATCTGAAATCCAGGTGCCGACAATATCTTCTCCCTTTTGTGCATACGACCTGGTACAGTTGAAAAACACCACGAAAAACACCCAAATAATTTTAAAACCTTTATTTCCCATAGAGCGTCAGGATAACATAAAACCGTAATATCGGTTAACAACCGCGGATGGACAAGCCAATAACATACAGATTTCAAGAATGAATCACTAACTTATCCTTTACAACACCCAAAAAAAATATTTATGGATAGTTACTATAATGCTGCTGACCTCGCCAAATTTGGCAAAGTTGCCGAGTTCCAAAAGGCCATGGGCGAGAAATTTTTTGCCTATTACGGTGAAGTTTTTAAAGAAGGAGAGTTAACTGCCAGGGAAAAATCACTTATTGCGTTGGCCGTGGCACATGCTGTGCAGTGCCCGTACTGTATCGACGCCTATAGCACTGACGCTGTTGAAAAGGGCTGGAGTGAAGGCCAGATGATGGAAGCGGTACATGTGGCCTGCGCCATTCGAGGCGGTGCCTCATTGGTTCATGGAGTTCAGATGATGAATAAAGTAAAAGAAATAGCGATGTAGTATTGTGCCAGTGCGCATTGGCGCATTTGCCAAAATCGATTTATATTTTTCCTCTTCCCCAGTCGGCATTTTTTACTATGACGAAATCATTAAAGGCGCTGAATAGTCCGCTCGCAGACGTACACAATCAGCTCGCGATCATTAACGAATCTGACAGTGGGAGCTTGTCTCTTATCCCCTTTCAGCAAAAACTTCAGGAAAGTGGTTTGTTTCCGCTACGTCCCACCGGCATTAACGTCTTCCAGGTAAACATTGGTAAAATGTGCAACCAGGTTTGCCGGCATTGTCATGTAGATGCCGGACCAGACAGGAAGGAGATTATGACAAGGGCAACCATGATGGAATGCCTTTTAGCCCTTGAAAAAAACCCCGGATTAAAACAGGTTGACATTACCGGTGGAGCGCCGGAGATGAACCCGAACTTCAGGTGGTTTGTGGAGGAAATAAAACGCCTGAACAGGCTTGTTATTGTTCGTTGCAATCTTACCATCATTGTTTCCAATAAAAAGTATCATGATCTTCCCGAATTTTATAAGAAACATAATATAGAAGTTGTCTCATCACTCCCGTTTTATTCAAAAGACAGAACGGACCGACAACGTGGCGATGGCGTTTTTGAAGAGAGCGTCCTCGCACTTCAAATGCTTAACAATATCGGCTATGGGAAAGCGGGAACAGGCTTAGTTTTAAATCTCGTTTACAACCCGGCAGGCGCCTTCCTTCCAGCTTCACAACAATCTCTGGAAAACGATTTTAAAAAGGCGCTGAAAAAAGATTACAACATTGACTTCAATACCCTTTTCGCCATTACCAATCTACCCATAAGCAGGTTCCTGGATTACCTGTTGCAAAGTGGAAACTATGAAAAGTATATGCAGAAGTTACTGGACAATTATAACAGTGTTGCCGCTTCAAATGTAATGTGCCGGAATACGGTTTCCATCGGATGGGATGGCTTTCTATATGACTGCGATTTTAACCAGATGCTGGAATTAAAAGTGGCCTGCAACAGCAAACACATCAAAGATTACAACAACGATCATTTACAAAACCGGGATATCATA
>JBDTEB010000481.1:0-3784 GCA_039922795.1 Chitinophagaceae bacterium | reverse complement strand
CGCATATTACCCGCTAATGGGTTGTATCTTTCCACTCGAAAACAATTAAAAGCAGATTACAATGATTACATTAAGAGACGCAAGAGCAATTATTGCCGCGGCTGAGGCCAAGGCTGAAGAGATCGGGCAACCGATGAATATCGCCGTGGCAGATGCCGGCGGAAATCTTATTTCACATGTAAGAATGGATGGGGCCTGGATGGGCAGCATCGATATTTCAATCAAGAAAGCATTTACCTCAAGGGCTTTTGACATCTCAACAAAAGATCTTGCCGACAATTCACAGTCAGGTCAGCAATTCTTCGGGATCCATGCCTCGAATGATGGCAAGGTAATGATCTTCGCTGGTGGTATTCCCCTGAAAAAAGATGGAAAAGTGGTTGGTGCCATAGGTGTCAGTGGTGGATCCGGCGTACAGGACCATGAAGTGGCCGAAGCTGGCGTTGCCGCTTATTAAACGAAGGATCTCGCAAAAAATTCCTTTATGTTAACTAAAGTTTCCCTACATTCGCATTATTCATTTGAGCACTGCGCTTCGTAATTAATATTCTGCCCAGGTTTCATATCCTGCTTCTGGTTATTTTTTTTACTTTGTTCCTTTCTCAGACGTCATTTTTTAATATTTATTTTAGATGAACATTTTTGTTTCAAACTTAGGCTTTCATGTAGAAAGCGAAGACCTCAAGGGCTTTTTTTCCGAATTTGGTGAAGTATCATCTGCAAAGGTGATCATGGACAGGGAAACCAACAGAAGCCGTGGATTCGGTTTTGTTGAAATGATGGACGATGCCGCCGGCAACGAAGCCATCAACAAACTGAATGGCTATGTTGTAGAAGGCAGAGCAATGGTAGTTAATGTTGCCCGCCCGAAAGAGCAAAGCACTAAAAAGAACTTCTGGTAAATTTATTTGCTATGCAAAGCCAGGGCTGTCTCAGAAATGATTCAGCCCTTTTTTATGCCCTTTACGCAGCGTTTTGAGTAGCGTTCGTCCCTTTTTTGCTATTTCATTGTCGATGCCAAAGCCGTCGTTGACTCTTGTCGATGTTTTTTGCTGCGTATTCAGCCACAGGAATAACGCTTTTCAACGCAGAAGCCCTCCGTCACCGGAGGGCTTCTGCTATTTGAACGATTCTTGTCGCAGCCGAAAGCTGCTTTCCGAAAAGTATTTTTTACAAGGCTGCCCGTAATTTCTCAGGTGCTCTTTTGGTCCAGGTCCGCTCTCTGTGCGGCGCATTGTTATTTCTTCTCTGGAAACCTCCATGATTCTGCGATGATGTACTCGAGTGAACACGCGTTTCATTGCTATGGAAAGGATGATCGGTCACAACTGGAATCGTTTTATTGATCAGTTTGTGGATGTCTTTCAAATATGCTCTTTCCTCTGCATCAACAAAAGAGATTGCATTACCAGTTGCACCTGCGCGACCTGTTCTTCCTATACGGTGAACATAGTTTTCAGGAATATTCGGCAGATCAAAATTCACCACCAGTGAAAGAGATTCCAGATCGATCCCGCGCGCAACAATATCCGTAGCTACGAGAACGCGAACGTCCCCCTGTTTGAACATTTGAAGGGCACGCTGCCTGGCCTGCTGCGATTTCTGACCATGAATGGCTTCCGCATGAACATTTGATTTCTGTAAGAACTTGGCCACTTTATCGGCACCGCTTTTTGTACGGGTGAACACCAGTATGCTTTCGATAGACTCATCACGAAGAATGTGAAGCAACAGATTTGGCTTGTTTTGTTTCTCAACAAAATACATGGCCTGGTCGATCTTTTCTGCAGTCGAAGACACCGGGGTTACTTCAACATACTTAGGTTCGAAAAGGATGGTTTCAGCCAGTTTCGCAATTTCCCTTGGCATGGTAGCAGAGAAGAAAAGTGTCTGCCTGTTCTCAGGTAATTGAGCGACCACGCGTTTTACGTCATGGATAAAACCCATATCCAGCATGCGGTCTGCCTCATCAAGCACAAACATCTCAATATGCTGAAGACTCACGTAGCGCTGATTGATAAGATCCATCAGACGGCCCGGAGTGGCCACTAAAACGTCAATGCCTCCACGAAGAGCGTTTACCTGGGGCACCTGTGAAACGCCACCAAATATTACCAGTGAACTAACACCGGTATGTTTACCATAAACTTTAAAACTTTCACCGATCTGGATGGCCAGCTCGCGTGTTGGAGTCAGGATCAGCGCTTTTATATTGCGTGAGTTTCTGGAACCCTGTTTTTCATTGTGAAGAATTTGCAGGATCGGGATGGCAAATGCAGCCGTCTTTCCTGTGCCTGTCTGAGCGCAGCCCAGCAGGTCTTTGCGATCCAGAACGATAGGAATAGATTGTTCCTGGATTGGAGTAGGATTGGTATATCCTTCGTTTTTGAGCGCTTTTAGAATGGGCTCAATTACATTCAAGTTTTCGAATAACAATTGAATAATTATTTAAATAAATAAAGTACGATCTACCAAAGTATATGTGAAGATCGATGAATATTCTGCTCATTTATGATGACCAGACGATACTTTTAAGGAGAAGGAAGATAATCGGGTCGGCTAACGGAGAGTATATTAACGTGTCAAAACTACATTAATAATTGGTAATAGCAGCATAAAATTTGGATTAGCCCCAAGTTGCCTCCCCATGGAGGTCTTCATTGCTTAACACAGGCCCATTAAACTGACGGTAAAATATTAACTTCATTTTTCTTAATATGTCAATACTTCATCACGATATCTAAACAAGTCGGAATACCTGCCTCCGATTACGGAACTTGACAAGGGCGGTAAGGGAAAAAATGATAAATACCATGCATACATTCAAACGGCTATTTGCCACAACGATCATCCTCAGCCTGTTTTTCGCGGAACCTGTATTCGCACAAACCGGGCTCTACTCCTTCCCTTATGGTGTGCAGGCATATACTTTCCGGCGAAGCATGCCATTTACACCTGAGAAAACACTTGACACAATAAAAATGATGGGCTTCACCGAGATTGAAGGCGATCCGGGCAAGCTTACTCCGCAGCAGTTCAGAAAAATGTGTAATGACAGGGGCATTACCATTCCATCTACCGGCGGCACTTATGAGCAGCTTGTGAATTCCCCGGATTCGGTGGTTTACCTAGCCAAAGCGCTGGGTGCAAGTTTTGTCATGTGCGCCTGGATCCCTCATGGTGCCACTTTCACCATTGAAAATGCAAAAAAAGCTGTAGATGATTTCAATAAAGCAGGTAAATACCTGAAGGAAAATGGCCTCACCCTATGTTACCACACTCATGGGTACGAATTTTATCCGTACGAAGACGGCACATTAATGGATTACATCATCAAGAACACCAATCCTGACTATGTTTCTTTTGAAATGGATATCCTCTGGGTACAATTCGGTGGCGGAGATCCGGTAAGCCTGCTAAAAAAATACGGTAACCGCTGGAAACTGATGCATCTCAAAGACCTGAGAAAAGGAACACAGAAAAATCTTTCGGGGGGCACCTCCCAGGATAACGACGTGGTGCTTGGAACGGGCGAGATCGATATTCCCAATGTTCTGCGCGAAGCAAAAAGGGTGGGCATCAAACATTATTTTATTGAAGACGAAAGCAATAACGTCAATGGTCAGGTGCCGGCAAGTATTCGATACCTCAAAAATCTTAAATAACAAATGTTTATGCGAAAACTGATGTTTGTCTTCGCGTTTATGATTGTGAAACTCGTCGGCCATAAAAAGACCACCCTGTATGAACTCGAAGGTTTTGACCATGGCGGGATGCCGGAACC
>JBDTEB010000480.1:0-3657 GCA_039922795.1 Chitinophagaceae bacterium | reverse complement strand
CGAGCTTAGCCGAAACTTCATCACTCCGTTCGACCGGGAAGACATTCACCACCTGGCCACCTCTCTGGATGATATCGCGGATTATATTTACGCCTCTGCCAAAAAGATAAATTTTTACCGGGTCAACCCAAACGACCAGGGGATTATCAAACTTGCCGATCTCATTGAGCAGGCTACCGAACAGATCAAAAATGCAGTAATCGAATTGCGCAACATGTCAAACATGAGGCAGATCACAGATGCGCTGGTCAAGGTGAACAGCATTGAAAACCAGGCAGATGATATATTTGATCTAAGTATCGACAGGCTTTTTGAAAACGAACCCGACGCCAAAGAAGTGATCAAGAAAAGGGAGATCTTCCAGGTAATGGAGACCGTGACTGATAAATGTGAAGATGCCGCTAACGTGATTGAATCCATCATTATCAAGTATGCCTGAGCACAGGGATTTCAACATTTACCTGTCGGCTTTGCGAAGGTTGTCCGCCTTAAATGAATCTTTATGACGTTCCTGGTAGTTATAGTTATTTTCGCGCTTGTCTTCGATTTTATTAACGGTTTTCATGATGCTGCGAATTCAATAGCCACCATTGTTTCCACCAAGGTTCTTACCCCGTTTCAGGCGGTGGTTTGGGCAGCCATCTTCAATTTCGCAGCTTTCTTTATCTCGAAATATTTGATCGGCGAGTTTAAGATCGGGAATACGATCGCCAAATCTGTCAATGAAAGTTTCGTCACCCAGGAAGTGATCCTTGCAGGATTAATCGCGGCGATATCGTGGAATCTGCTCACCTGGTGGTTTGGAATTCCTTCCAGTTCTTCGCATACCCTGCTTGGCGGTTTCATGGGCGCTGCACTGGCAAATGCCGGAGCAATCAGCAGGAATGGAATCGATGTGATCAATTATGTCAAAGTGATTCCAACATTTTTATTCATTTTTCTTGCTCCATTGATAGGTATGGTGATTGCATTTTTCATCACCGTTATCATCGTAAATATCTGTAGGAAAGCCATACCCCACAAGGCCGACAAGTGGTTTAGAAGGCTGCAACTGGTTTCCTCGGCCCTGTTCAGTTTGGGTCATGGAGGAAATGATGCCCAGAAAGTGATGGGCATCATCGCAGCAGCCATGGTTGCTGCGGGAAAGCTGGATGATATTAAGAATGTTCCGAACTGGGTGCCTTTTGCATGTTTTGCGGCAATAGGAATTGGTACAATGAGTGGTGGCTGGAAAATAGTAAAAACGATGGGAACCAAGATTACCAAAGTGACCCCGCTGGAAGGAGTAAGTGCGGAAACTGCAGGCGCCATCACCCTCTTTCTTACCGAGCACCTGGGGATCCCGGTGAGCACTACTCATACTATCACAGGAGCGATCATTGGGGTAGGTGCCACCAAACGTTTGTCGGCGGTTCGCTGGGGCGTTACTGTTAGTCTCCTCTGGGCCTGGATTCTTACCATCCCCGTGAGCGCCGTGCTTGCAGCTCTCGTCTTTTACGTGCTTAAGTTGTTCATTTGATCAGATAAGTTCCTGTTTTTTCCGGCCTTCGCACTTACAATCAGGGAAATTATGGATTTTTGCGACTGATGGAAATTTCCAGGACCAAGGAATATGCCCGGAACCAACCACCGTATATACAAAACCATTAAAAAACCAGGGCGTCTGTTACCAGCGCCGTTTCAATCCTGAACACATGAAAGGAATTATCCTGGCCGGCGGATCCGGTACGCGTTTACATCCGATCACTTACGCCCTTAGCAAACAAATGATGCCGGTTTATGATAAGCCCATGATCTATTATCCTCTCTCGACATTAATGCTTGCGGGCATCAGCGAGATCCTGATCATATCTACACCGCATGATCTTCCTCTTTTCAAAAAGCTCTTTGGTGATGGAAAACAGCTGGGTTTAAGTTTCAGCTACGCGGAACAACCCCTGCCAAATGGACTGGCACAGGCTTTTGTGATCGGTGCCGATTTCATCGGGAAAGATAAGGTGGCCCTTGTGCTGGGAGACAATATTTTTTACGGAACAGGCCTTGGCGAAACGCTCGAAAAAAATACCAGTCCTGATGGAGGCATTGTGTACGCCTATCATGTGAGTGACCCGGAACGTTATGGCGTGGTTGAATTCGATCAGGACATGACAGCGATCTCGATAGAAGAGAAGCCAACCCGGCCGAAAAGCCATTACGCAGTTCCTGGTTTATATTTTTATGACAACGATGTGGTAGCAATCTCCAGGGAGTTAAAACCTAGTCCGCGTGGAGAATATGAGATCACAGATGTCAACAGGGAATACCTGAAAACCGGCAGGTTAAAAGTATCAATCATGGATAGGGGCACAGCCTGGCTGGACACAGGAACCTTCGATTCACTGATGCAGGCCTCCCAGTTTGTACAAGTTATAGAACAGCGCCAGGGGATCAAGATTGCCTGCATTGAAGAAATCGCCTACCGCAAAGGATTTATTAATAAGGAACAGGTTGAAAAAATGGCTCAACCTCTGCTTAAAAGTGGTTACGGTGAATATCTTATGGATGTGATCAATGAAGCCAGTTATTAATTTTCGTTTTCAGGCATTAGTTTTTAGTACAATTAGGTCAATTGACATTTAATCGTAAGCAACAGACTATATTTATTTAGAAGTAAAATCAAAATAATGAGTAAGATCATGGTAACTGGTGGATGTGGATATATCGGCTCTCACACAATAGTTGATTTGGTAGAGAACGGCTATGACGTAATTTCCGTCGATAATAATTCCAGATCTAACCCAAGCATTTTAGAAGGTGTGGAGAAGATAACGGGGAAAAAGATCAAAAACTATAAAGTTGACCTCTGTAATTTTGATGACACTTTTGCCATCTTCCAGGAAAATGAGGATATCGAAGGCATCATTCATTTTGCAGCTTACAAGGCGGTTGGCGAATCGGTGCAGCTGCCGCTGATGTATTTTGAGAATAACCTGGACTCCCTGATGAATTTGTTGAAATGTGTCATGGAGTTCAAGATTCCCTTTTTTGTATTTTCATCATCCTGCACGGTTTATGGCAACCCGGATGTTATCCCGGTTACAGAAGCCACTCCTCCTAAACCGGCCGAATCGCCTTATGGTTACACCAAACAGATGGGAGAACAGATCATCAACGAATATTCAAAGGCCAATAACACTCATTGCATATTGCTGAGATATTTCAACCCGGTGGGTGCACATCCTTCCGGACTAATTGGTGAAATGCCTATTGGCAAACCGGCGAACCTGGTTCCTGCAATCACGCAAACCGCGATTGGCAAACTACCGACGATGGTTGTTTATGGCGACGATTATGATACCCGCGATGGCTCCTGCATCAGGGATTACATTCATGTTTGTGATATCGCCCACGCTCATACGCTGGCGATTCAATATCTTCTCGACGGCAAGTCAACCCGTAAATCCGAAGTCTTCAATCTCGGTTCAGGAAATGGGGTCAGTGTACTGGAAGCGATCAGGGCTTTTGAAAAAGTGAGCGGGCTGAAACTGAATTACACCATAGGGCCACGTCGCCCGGGAGATGTCGTTGCCATCTATGCCAACAACGATTTTGCCCGCAAACAACTAGGCTGGGATCCAAAATTCGACCTCGATGAAATGATGTTATCTGCCTGGAAAT
>JBDTEB010000479.1:0-6406 GCA_039922795.1 Chitinophagaceae bacterium | reverse complement strand
TTCTGCTCCGGCTTCGGTAAAGAAGGGATCGCTGTTTTTTGATGACATTGTTTATGCCGCGACTGTGGACCCCCGGGCTCCCATGAGGGACTTGCAAGTGCCTTTTATCAATCCGGTCAGGTTCAATACATCGGCCAATGCGCACTGGGTCAATTTGCTACAATTCAGCAGGCTGCAAAGTTATTTAAATCTGCCAAAAACGGTTACTGCAAAGCAGTTGGGTGATATGGAGAAAATGTTAAGCAGGTATGATCAAATTATCATGCCTTCTTCTGCTCGTCAACAGGCACAAATTACTTCGATCACCAAAGCTTTTGAACAATACCACATAAGACGTGAGGGAAATAATATTACAGGTAGGCCCGTTAATTCTATAAATGCCTATGAAATAGATCACGACGTGCCACTGGCAAAAGCAAAAGAATATGCTCAGGAATATGGTGTTCAAAATGCCAGTAATCTGCTGTTGAAAATTGCAATCGCTTATCGCAGCCATACTATTTCTCCTTCCGAGAAAATAGTACTATCCAATCAGTTTCTGGATCTGCTGGATCACCTCCACGACCAGGGCTGGGCCTATGGAAGCGGAATGGGTTCGGTTCATCATCTGGGATACAATTTCAGAAATTACTTCTCCGCGTGTCTTCTTATGCGCGATGTTTTGAAAAAGAAAAACCGCCTACCGCGCACCCAACACGACATGTACTGGTTCAGCGGATTGGGCCGTACCAATCAATTGCCAGGTTTGATGCCCTCTTCCAACATAGATGTCTTCAATACCTTGCTTGGCGGTATGCTGGCCACAATTTTGGTGATGGACAATACACCACAAAAAGTGCAGCAGTTACAACAATATACCGCCTGGCTTTCACAGAATATTGGACCTGAGTACAGTGTTGAAGGTACTTTTAAACCTGGCGGCTCCATAACACATCACGGTACCTTGTACCCCGCTTACGCCATAGACGGATTAAATGGTTTAACCCCTGTTATTTATACGCTTTCCAACACTTCTTTCGCCGTTACGTCAAAAGCTTATGATGTGATAAAAGAATCGCTGATGATGATGCATCGATATACCAATCCGTTGTACTGGCCTTTAAGTGTCTCCGGCCGCCACCCCGGTGAAGGAAAAATTTCTGCAGAACCCTTTGCCTACATGGCTTTGGCAGGAGGTAGCAAGCCGTTTGATACCACCATGGCTGCAATTTATTTGCAAATTCAGGGTGGCAACAAGGATAGCCGGTTTTCAAAAGATTTCGTTTCCAGGGGTATTTCCCCCGCAGGTTTTCCGGAAGGACATTGGGACATGAATTATGGACTGCTTGGCATTCACCGCCGCGAGAATTGGCTTCTGACTGTACGAGGCCATAATCGTTATTTTGTAACGCATGAATCATACCCCGGCGCCAATATGTTTGGCCGGTATCTTACGTATGGAAACCTTGAGTTATTTTATCCGAATAACTCCATAAGTAAGGGCAGCTATTTTAAAGACGAAGGCTGGGACTGGAACAATATACCCGGAACAACTACCTTGTATTTGCCATTAAAGCAATTGAGGGCAAATATTATTAATGCAGATGATTTCAGCGGGATTGAAGAAATGCTACTGACCGACGAAGTGTTTGCAGGGGGCACCCATTTAGACAACCAGGGAATGTATGCCATGAAATTACACGGCCCGGATAAATATGACATGGGTAGCTTTCGGTCAATTAAATCATGGTTTATGTTTGATAGTTTGATCGTTTGTGTAGGGTCGAATATTTCCAACAGCATAAAAAATTATCCTACCATCACTACCTTATTTCAAAATTACCTGGTTAACCATGATGCTCCTGTGTTTAGTGCTGATAAAATAGTCACCGATTTCCCCTTTGAGCAGAAATGGATGTCAGCCGCTAATTTGAGTATGATCGACAATCGCAGAACGGGTTATTACCTGCCCGACGCCGGGAATATTGTCCTGTCAAAGTCCGTGCAAAAATCCCGCAATCAGCAAGATACAAGGGATACTGAAGGTGCATTTGCCAAATTGATTATCGATCATGGCAAAGCGCCTGTTAACGCGTCATACCACTATGCCATGCTCATCGGAACCGACAGTGCTCACATGAATCAATTTGTTTCGAACATGTCTTCAGCAAAACCCTTTTACCGCTTATTGCAAAGTGATAGCCTGGCTCATATCATCTATTATGCGCCGCAGAAAATCACGGGTTGCGCCTTATTTACAAAAGACAAGGAAACAGAGGATTCATTAATTATAAATAACAACAGGCCCTGCCTGGTGATGTATCAAAAAGAAATAAATGCCATTTCTCTTTCTGTCACCGATCCTGATCTTGGCTTTTATAAGGGACCAGATGACACGCCGATTCTGCCAGACGGCAAGCGAAAAGAAGTAAGCATCTATTCAAAAAAATGGTATGCAACGCCTGCCACGCCTTCAACGATAAAGCTAACTTTAAAGGGTACCTGGAAGTTAGACGATGTAAGTAAAAATGCGGCAGTGTCGTCCGATAAAGAAGGAAATACTATTTTACAGGTACAATGCAGTTTTGGCAATGCGAGCAGGCTGCGGTTAGTACGCTGATATCTATCACCGTTTTGTCAGTTGTTCCCGGATTTTTAAAATTGCGAAGCACTACAGAAATAAAACAGATTCGATAGATAATTTTGGTACATTAATTCACTTAATAAAAACAAGTTTATGAAACAGTACCTGTTAATTTCCGCCCTCCTTTTTGGGTTTACCACATTCTCTCTTGCTCAGAAGAAGGAGGGTGACAAATCTTCTATCCCCGCTGCAGCAAAGGCTGCTTTGACTAAAGCTTTTCCCGGTGCCACAGCCGTAAAATGGGATAAAGAGAAAGCCGGCTATGAGGCGGAATTCAAGTTGAATGGCAAACAAATGTCTGCAAATTTTGATGGTCAGGGATCGATGCTTGAAAGCGAAACTGCGATAAAGTCCAGCGAATTACCGGCACCTGCTCTCGAGTATATCAAAACACATTACAAAGGCGCCAAAATTACCGAGACTGCAAAGATTGTAAAAGCAAATGGCGAAGTAAATTATGAAGCAGAAATCAAAAAGATGGACGTCATGTTTGACGCCAATGGAAAATTCCTGAAAGAAGTAAAAGATTAAAAGCAGTTGAATTGCCTTATTTAATCATCAGGATCTGGAAGCTGCCGGGAACCGACTTCGGTCTGCCACCGGCAGTTACAGGCTGTGATTCATAATCCACTGCCGGCAGATAAATCGTTTCTGTGCTTTCATCGATGGCAATTGTTCTCGCGCTCCGTTTAGTGGCAAGAGTTTGCAAAACCTTATAACTGTCGGCAGTTATTTCTTTGATAATTGTCATTGTGCCTTCTCCATTTGAGGTAAAAATGGTTTTCGTTTTATTGTTAAATGCAACACCGTCACATCCATCTCCTATGGGAAGAGTGGTAACAATTTTACCGGTAGTGTAATTAAGAATAGCCAACTGTTTATCACAGCCGACAAAAAGCCGCTTTCCCGCTTTATCAATCGCAAGTCCTGTAGGACCTTCTGCCGGTGTGAGCATCCAATGGGCCTCCACCTGGTAAGTTTTGCTATTGACTTTTACGATCTCATTTTTGTCTTCAATGTTTACAAACCAGTTGCCGTTCTCGTCTGAAACGGCCGTTTCAGGTTTTCCGCCTACGGGAATAGTGGTTACAACTTTTTGTGTAGAAGGATCAATCACCGTTAGGTCCTTGCTCCGTCCATTGCAGGTTACGATCATTTTAGAAAAAGGGTCATACATAATGGCATCCGGGTTTTCACCTGTCGCAATATGCCCGGTCTCCTGATCTGTTTTGGGATCGAAAACCGTTACGTTGTTAAGTCTGCCGTTGCTGGTAAACCCCATCCCCTTTGGATCGAATGCGATACCGTGAACACCTGTAGTATTCACAATAACGCCAATGGAATCCCCTGTTGTTTTGTTTAATACGTTTACCTGCGAACCATGAGACACGTATAATTTATTGGCGGGGCCAACGGCCAGGTAGTCCCACCCGCCGTTACTTGCGATGTGAAAAGTTTTTACCACTTTGAATTCAGTGGATGGTTGAGCGTATACGGCCGATTGCTGCAGTGCAATAAGTAAAACGGCCAGCAGGGTTTTTTTCATTTTCTTGGTTGTTAAGTTGCGAAAGATGATTTTCTGTAAGTTAACGGGCAAATCTGTCTTATTCTTGTAGTTTGGCATAAATCTCTAACTCTCCCACGTAACTGAAAATGAATGTAAGCTGTTTAGAAAAGTATATTTGATAGAACAGTTGGACATTGTGCAGATTTGTTTAACTATTGACAGTCCGAGCCCGGTGTCGTCGTTGCTGTGTTTTTCTTTGTAAAAACGGGTAAAAATCCTTACTGTGTCCAGGGATTGATTTGATCCGGTATTGATTATCACGAGAGTGCCACCGGAGTTCAGCGAAATTTTACATTCACCGCCTGGATGATTGTGTTTGATCGCATTACTCAAGAGGTTGTTCAGAAGCAGGTCCACCAGGTCGGCATTCATTTTTACTGATAATGGTTCAATGTCAGTATGTACGGTGATCTTTTTATTGTGGATAATTTCCTGGAACTGGGCCAGCTTGTCTTTTATTTCTTTAGCCAGGTCTATATCCGAGATTTCTCCAAACTGATTGTTTTCAATTTTGGTCAACAGAAGTAAAGATTTATTCAGGCGTGTTAGTTTTTGAATGGCCGCATACAGCACATGCAAATTGCTTCCATGGTGTTGAGACAGTTTTTCATCCTGGATCAGCAGGTCCAGCTTTGACCTGATAATCGCCAGAGGTGTCTGCATTTCATGCGATGCGTTTTCTGTAAATTCTTTCAGGATTAGAAAGTCATAATCGGCCTTTAATGTAGCCTGCCTCAGCACACTATTCATGAAAGAAAATTCCTCAATCTCTGTATCGGGCAGCGGATAGGTGCCCCCGCTGCCTACTTTGTAGTTCTTTATCAGCAGCAGACTTTTGTAAAATGGCTGCCAAAGTTTATTTAATACCAGCCTGTTAATGATCAGGGAAGCCGCGAGTATCAGCAGGATCATACATATCGTAATAATAACAATTGACTGGATGAGATTCTCGGTAGCTTCCATGGATTTCCCAACCAGCGCCGTGTACCATTTGTCCTTTATTTGAAAAGTGAAATACAGTTTTCTGAATTCACTGTTTTCTTTCTCAACATAGTCATATCCCTTTTCCGTTTCAAGGATATCTTTTGAGGGTCCGTCAGCAGCATGAAATGAGATCATTTGTTCCTTAACCGGGATTATTTCAGGAAGGTGATTGAATTTGCCTGCAAAATTTATGATCTCGTCTTTTTCTATTTTCAGATCGTCATCCAATTGGGTTATGATAACATACCGCAGAAGATAATAATATGTAATGCTCGTAAGCACAAAGATGATGACTGTGGACAGGAGATTTAGCCGGTTGTAACGCGTAAATAATTTCATGCCTTTGCATTTTTATCGAATTTGTAGCCCATGCCATAGATCGATTTCAGATAGTCTTTTCCGCCCGCTCCTGAAATTTTCTTTCTCAGATTTTTTATGTGCGTATAGATAAAATCATAGTTGTCGGCCAGGTCCATGTTGTCTCCCCACAAATGCTCTGCGATCGCGCTCTTGGAAATGACGCGATTGGTGTTGCTCAGAAAATACAGCAGGAGTTCATATTCTTTTCGGGTAAGATCAATGTCTTCATCGTTAACACTTGCAGTTTTTTTGTTTAGATCTAACAGGAGATTGTCACAGACGATCTCATTTTTTCCACTGAAAGACTTTCGTCTGATGATGGCTGTTACCCTCGCTCCTAATTCCGATAGGTGAAATGGTTTAATTAAATAATCATCTGCTCCTGCGGTAAGTCCGCTGATTTTGTCGTGAAGGGAATCCCTGGCGGATATAATCAGCACCCCGTCATTTTTCTTTGCTTTCTGAAGTTCCTTTAGAAGGTCCAGACCACTGCCTCCGGGTAATCCGATGTCCAGTAGAATGCAGGTATATTCGTACATGTCAATTTTCTCCAGTGCGGAATGATAGTCGAAGGCCGTTTCGCAAATGAACTGTTCATTTTTGAGATATTCACAGATGCTGTTTGAAATTTCGATCTGGTCCTCCACAATTAGAATTTTCATAAGCAAGATTACATCAGATTGATATGAATTCTCACTACAAGATTAATACAGATTCATTGAATAGTTTTGGGCGGAATTAAAATGGATCACGGTCTTTTGTTGCTTTCGGAATTTTACCGGAATTTCATAGCGTCGCAATATGGTAAGAATTCTTTTAGCTTTATTTTTTTTCGTTGAGGTCGGCATTCCCGCTTCTGGACAGGGACGAAA
>JBDTEB010000478.1:0-4134 GCA_039922795.1 Chitinophagaceae bacterium | reverse complement strand
GTTGTAAAATCTTTGCTCGTAGAAATAAAAGCGGCCCTATCCAGTTTCTTCGGCGTTACGCTTGTATTACTCATGGACATATTCTGCTTTGTAACAGCAATAAAAAGTCTTTTTGATTCATCATAGGCAACTGCAGAAACGTCAGCGTAACTAATGACCGGATTACCTTCATAGGCTTTCCAGTTAAGACCATCCTTTGAAAAAAAAACACCATATCCAAAAGGTCGCTTTCTAACGGTATCCGTTTTAATCACATCCATCAATTTGTAACGCCTTTCAGGGTTTGTTTCATAACGGTCGTAGATTAAAGTCCCGCCATTTAACTTACAAATATTGTTTTTTGTGCTCCCCTTATATTCGATAATTCCCAAATTTGGTTTCTGCCATTTTATCCCGTCCTTGCTGGTGGCGTAGCAAAGAAAATAATCTCCCTTATTATATGCGGTGTACCACATTCTATAGCCGCTACCTTTCGGTTCGTCAAACAGAACAGTGCCGTAGATATACACAGCGTTTCCTTCCCAGGCTTCTGTAGCAACAATTAATGGTCGGCTCTTTTCGCCGGGGTGTACAATTCGCTGCACATCAACCATTGTTTCCAGGCGGTAATTATCAACGAATAGTTCTCTTCTGTTCGTTTCGAGTTTACTGCTATATGGAATCTCATAACGGAGTTCGACGTCATCCCAAAATGAAATGCCTTTACTTTCTTCTCCGGATTGGATGGACACGGTAATATGAGTACATTTATCAGGAGCTCGCATCACAATTTTTATTTGCTGCCACGCTGTGTCAAACGGAGGCGAAACCGTTTTATCTTGAATACGTTTGTTATTTTGATCCCAGAATTCCACGTAAAAATTAGCAGGTGTGCCATTTTTGCATTTTATCCACGCTGTCGCCACATAGTCAATAGCTGGACTTGCCACATGTTTTTCGCTCCTGAGCGAAAGTCCAACGGTGGCAGACGAGTCAGACACCTGGAGGCTAAAATCGTCATTGGTGGAACCATGCTTTTGTTCTGAAGAAATTGTGGCTGTTTGCAGCGACCTGCCCATTGTCCATCCTAGAGGACGACCCTCAGGATCTTTTGACATAAAATCACTATTCGCCACCAAATTTTCACCGTACAGGATAACCTGGGCAGACAGCTTCTGAAAATAAACAAATTGAATTAGGAGTATTATGCATTTTAATATCGCCGTCTTACTCAAATGCGGACTCGGATTAATGCCTTTCGATTTTACCATCCTGGGTTTTGTTCTAATTTAGGATTTAAAAGAATTTCTTTGGTAGGAATAAACCACAAATAATCTCTGGCCGCATCAAATTTTCTATCCGTATTGCTTTCTGAAATGATAAATCCATTCGCATCGGTTTTGGTTTGCCAGATTGCTCCCGCGTATGGATTTCTATTTGCTCCGTTTATCACAACGGGATTAGTCCAGCCCGTGCCAACAATCTTGATTCCTTTTACAGCCTGTGGCAGCTCGGTTTCGGCAGTTTTCCATCTTCTCAAATCGTCTCTTCTAAAACCTTCCAGGGCCAATTCTGTTGTGCGCTCTCTTCTGATCTCATCTCTCATGTTTAATCCATTAGTGCCAACAAATACATTTGTTAAATTGGGTAAACCAACTCTCGCACGGATGAGATTTATCGATTTATTCAAATCTGCATCACTAATATTCCCATTCTTCTCAAAGCTTGCTTCGGCATAAATCAAGAGTATTTCAGCGTAACGTAAAAGATGAAAATCAAATTCGTAAACGCCAGATCCACTGCTGCTTATTGTATTAAAAAACACGTCTTCGGATATGAATTTATAGGTTGTATATCCCGTATTCGGATTACGTTGAGGATAGAACGGCCAACTTGGCTCGGGAGCAGGATATAAATACTGGGCAACCGGGGTGCCCGGAATGATAAAAGTCATTGCCATTCTGGGATCCCGATTTTGAAACTCGGAAACAGGGGTATTGTAACCTGCAAATAATGGAGATGATGTAACAGGTAAGCCATCGGTACACAGGTACAAGTCAGCCAGCTTTTTTGTAGGTAGAAGACTACCCGTTATTATGGTAAAAGGAAAGCCTTGTGTAGAAATATTGGTCTGATAGCGTCGGTCTATGATGGTCTCTGACGCGTTGTCTCCGTCCTCAATAAATAAATATCGGTAACTCTGTTTACCCTTTGCTGTGTAAAGCGCGTATTGCGAACTGTTGATTACGTCGTCAGCGGCTTTGATAGCGATCTCTAGATATTTACTCGAATTGGCAGCGCCACGGTTTTTTTGCCAGCTACCCTGAAATAATGCTACCCTGGCTTTTAGCGAGTTTGCGGCTCCGCGGGTAATTCGGCCAATGTCGGCAGAAGAGAGGGATTTTTTTTCAGATAAATCAATGGCAGCTTCGGTCAGATCTTTTATAATGAAGTCCGCAGTCTCCTCCCGGGTTGCTTTTGCAGTGTAAAGTCCCTGATCGACTATGTCCAGAACATCAGTTATCAATGGTACGCCCCCATACAATTCAAACAACCTCCAATAGTTATAGGCTCTAAAAAATTTGGCTTCGGCCACTGATTGTTTAAGGTCCGCTGCAATGGATGAGCTTGATGCCTTTGCGAGGATATTATTGCATCTGCGGATATAGACGTAAGGCGAGTTCCAGTTGTTATCATTTTCAGTTGTTTGCCAGGTGCCGTTACTTACCGGGTTGGCCACGTTATAGGCAATATCCGATTGTGCATCATCGGTATTAAATCCCTGCAAAGAGAGGTAGAGATTATTTGTAGCCAGTTTAAAGTCGATTGATGTTTTCCAGAATGTACCGTCAGAAATAGTGTCTTTAGGTACCAGATCAAGCCCCTTCGAACATCCGGTAAAAAGTAAGCCGAACAAGATTGACGATATTATATTGTTATTTTTCATAGCTTTTACAATTAAAATTTAATATCTAAGCCCAGAGAAAAGGTTTTGCTGAAAGGATAAGTCTCTTCGTTAAATTGCTGATAAACCTCTTCTGGATTGAAGTTCCCGCCCATCGTGCCTTTTGATAACGTAAGCAGATCAGTACCACTGAAATAAACACGAAGATTCTGCATTTTAAATCGGCTGGTTATCCTCTCTGGTACATTGTAAGCAAACGTCAAAGCCTTTAGTTTCAGATAGGCCAGGTTTAGCATGGGCATTGACGATGTTCTCCAGTTCCAATTTCTTAGATCATCATTTCCTACGGCTCCCGGCACAAGGCGGGGATACCTGGCGTCGGGATTTTCTGGCGTCCAGTTCTTGCCATAAAAATAATCCAGCGGCTGATAATATATTGTTAGCAATGGTGTGGCAGCTATTCCAGATATTATTCCATTTCGTTGACCAACACCTTGTACAAATATGTTCAGATTAAACTGCTTGTAAGACAAATCTATATTAGATGAGTACGTATATCTTGGCATGAGGTTACCCAGGTAAACCAAATCTCCGGTAGTGCCACGAGACCGATCGCCAAAAGCGGTAATTTTTCCGTCGCCGTCAACATCTTTATACATCGCGTCTCCCGGGGCCAATTTTGATGGGATATTTCCTAATGTCTTGTATTCATTTAATTGCTTGTCATTCTTAATAAATCCTTCAAACTGGTAACCGAAATACGATTGTAAAGGATAACCTGTACGGGTTTTTACCAAGCCTTCACTATAGGAATCGTTGCCTTTCAATTCGACGAGTTTATTTTTGCTGTCACTAAGCATTGCTGTTACGCTGTATCTGAATTTACCAATGACATCGTGCCAGCCAAGCGAGAATTCCCAACCATTCGTTTTAAGTTTGCCGAGATTCTGCGTTGGCGCGGTACCTCCCAGGGTAGCGGGCAATTCGGCATTAACAAGCATATCTCTATTGTATTTTATATAATAATCAAAACTGCCGTTCAAGCGAGAATTTAAAAATGAAAAGTCGGCACCTATATTTTTTGTTTCTATTTTTTCCCAGGTTCGTTCAGTCGATGCGATATTTGGTACAGCCCCCGGCAAGCCAACATTGGGTATTCCGATCGGATAAGAACCCGTCACCGAGATAAGGGGTATATAATCATAATTGCCAAATACAAGATCCTGGTTGCCAGATTTTCCCCACGAAGC
>JBDTEB010000477.1:0-4457 GCA_039922795.1 Chitinophagaceae bacterium | reverse complement strand
AAAAGCTGACACCGCGTAATAGAGGTAATACATACCCTCATAAAAGTGAATATCGGGTGCCCAAATGCTGCCCCTGAAACCCTTGATCGCCGCCTGGGCCCATTTTGGA
This sequence comes from Chitinophagaceae bacterium, assembly GCA_039922795.1. GTDB lineage: Bacteria > Bacteroidota > Bacteroidia > Chitinophagales > Chitinophagaceae > JADCRZ01. Next base: position 4,348 of record JBDTEB010000477.1, on the reverse strand, counting down.
GGCGCATCGAAGACAGGCTTTCTTTTCTGCCAGTTCTCCATATCGGTAGAGGAAAAAACGGTAATTCCATTGCCCGTGCAAAAGAGGTAATAGGTATTCCCCTCCCTGATCATGACAGGGTCATGAACTGGGGTCTGTCGCGTCGGCACAACTGTTCCCAGCGCCATGGGCTGAGCAGATGCCCTGGCGAAAGGCATAAGCGAGAACAACAGTGCGACAAAAATTAATGTCAAAAGTCTTTTGGAAAGCAAGGTGCAGGTATTTATTGGAACCATCTGTTTCTACAATTATCTCACGAGGTTACGCCAATTTTCAACGCAGGAGGATGACAAATTTTTTTCACCTGTTCATTTACGAACACTCGCCGCTTAACGGGGTAAAATGCATTCGATACTCATTTTGGAAAGCGTTCAATATTCCGGAAGTTTTAACCATTGTGCGAGTTAATCTTAGAATGGGCTAAGACTAACGATGCCTGCGTTGAAAGTAAACCATTAATTCCTAATGTTTCTTTGTTCCCGGTACGGTTTTTTGTATTTGAAACACACCAGCTCACGTTAGAAGGAGAGACAGGATTATGGGCCTGCTTTAAAACATGATAAAAAAAATCAGTATCGCCATCGTTGAGGATTTCGTGCGATTCCGAAAAGGATTGATCATGGCCTTCGAACAATACCGGGAGGAGATCAATATCCTTTTCGACGCGGAACATGGAGCGGACATGATCGGTCAGATCAATACCGGGAAATTCCCCGATGTAATATTGATGGATCTGCAGATGCCCGTTATGGATGGTATCGAGACTACGAAATGGCTGCACGCAAATCATCCGGAGATAAAAATTATCATCCTTACTACACATACCGATGAACGCTTTATAAGGCACATGCTGGAGATAGGCGCCCATGGATATTTGTTTAAGAACGAAGAGCCCTCACTGATTAAAGCAGCCATCGTTGAAGTGTTAGATAAGGGCTATTCCATCAACCTCATGGTAGAAGGCATCCTCAAAAATTCCCTAACAAAAACCGGTAATTCGCCCCTGCTTTTAAAGTGATCTATAGCCGCTTTCTCCAACAGCTACATACTTTAATATTCTCTCCTTCACGGGAACAACTGTCAGGAATTAATGGGAGGACCAGATCAATACCCAAAAATACCCCCACCGCCAACCTTCTTCTTCGTACCTCCGACAGTTCTGATATTATAGGTAAACGTTGCCATGAAGTACCGCGTAAGTACATTAGAACTGGTTACCGTTATCATGTTACGGTAAGTATTGAGATTGACATTATTATTGTGGCAGGTGTAATTGTGAGCTTTTGGACCTGAATTTTGTATCTTTTGAAGGGGAACCACGATGGCAGGCGATTGATGCGTAACATAAGTGAGAAGCTCCCATCCCCTGGCCGGGATAGTTTGAACGGTCGGTTTCAAGGGTTTATGGAATGACAGGCGGTTACTTCGTGAAATAATTCACATTTAATAATGAAACATTTCGTTAGATTTGCTAAAACTCAGTCTCATGCGTCACAACCAGCCCATCCCGGTTTCCATCAGCCTCAGGTTCAGCGATCTTGATTTGAACAGTTTGTCAGCCATTGTTTTTTCTGCCAGGAAAGGCCTCAAATCTTCGGTGTTTTACGATTTTGCCGATTACATAAAAATGTCAGAAAAAAGCCTCGCGGGTTTACTTAATCTTTCTTCCCGCACGATCAGCAATTACAAGGTGCAGAAAAAAACACTCGAACCCGTTCAGAGTGAGCATCTGCTTAAATTGATCGCGCTGTTTGGAAAGGGTGAAGAGATCTTTGGGAATGTAGGGGAGTTTAACTACTGGCTCAATAAGCCTTTTTGGAACGCCATGGAAAAGCCAATCGATTGGCTGGTAACGCCTGGTGGTGTTGACCTTGTCTCCGACGAACTTGACCGCCTGGCCCACTCTTATGCTGTGTAAATAGGCGGATGTTAGTTTACCGCATCACCCTCAAACAATTCAGCCATTCACTTTTTGCTCCGGGTATCGCCGGACGTTGGAATGGCACAGGACGAAAGGTCATCTACTCCGCGGAATCGATCGCGCTTGCCTTTCTGGAAAACATGGTTCGCCGCCAGGGCGTCGGGTTTAATGACGATTTCAAAACGATGATCATCGAGATCCCGGATGATCTTACCATGCAAACACTACTTCCTGAAGACCTGCCGACGGACTGGCGTTCTATCAACAACTATTCAAAATGTCAGCCTTTCGGGAATGACTGGTTCGATGAAAATATCCATCCCGTGTTGAAAGTTCCTTCTGCTGTGCTCCCCGATTCTTTCAATTATGTGATCAATACCCTTCATCCTGATTATAAAAAGATCAGGCTGCTCACCGTTACCGACCTGGTGCCCGATGAGCGGATTGAGGAACTGTTAAGAAAGAGGAGCTAACTTTTAATGCCCCCCTACCGCAATTTTATCAATTTCACATATTTCACTTCGCCGTTTGTTTTCATCACTCTCAGCGTATACATCCCGGCGGATAGCGCGGGAACTTCTATCCTGATGGAAACCTGGTTGCTCAGCGCTTTGCTGAATACCGTACGACCCGAAGGATCGATGATCTCAAGCTTACTAACTTTCTGCAGGTTACCGATATTTATCGAAGACGAGAATGGATTCGGGCCGATGATCAGCTCATCAGCCGGATTTTTATATACTAAACTTTTTATAGGAGAATAGCTGGTTCGGCCATCGCCATCAATGCTCCTGATCCTGTAGTAATACCTGCCTTCAGCAGACAGATTATCCTGAACGGAGTAATTTCTCACGGTCACACTTCCACCTGCAGCAGTATGGCTCGCGATGAAAATGAAGTGTAGCCCATCGGTACTTCTTTCTACTTCGAAAGTTCGGGTGTTGATCTCCGTTATAGTCTTCCAGCTGACCGTAATGACGTTTCCAGATAAACTCAGGGACATACTTAATCCTGATACGGGAAGAATAATATCGCTGTTGTTCAGCTCACTTTCATTGTTGTTTTTATCAAGCGCTGTAACAAGGTAGTAACCGTTTCCTGCAATGTCGGCAGCCGCGAGTCCGAGTTTGGTTCCGGGCAATATGGCGTACACTTTCCGGCCATCATTGATGCTGGTCTTTGCCTCAGCCATACTCGAGAAACGATATACCACATATTTCCTGGGCAGATCACCGTCGGCAGCCAGGGCGGGAATATCCCACCGGATGGTATCACCATCACGTCTTGCATTGATCGGCGCGTTAGGACAGACTGCATCCTTCCATGGCATGGCTGGGGCAAAGGCCTTATAATGGAACTGGTTATTTTGCAAGGATGTCTTTATCCCTTTTACATTTGCCATGATCTGCTTCGTGCTGAAAAATACCTGTCCCTTAACCTGTTCATGACTTTGATCCCTGTTAAGCGTAACCTGATTCAGAATTTCAGACACAGGAAAATTATTGGCATCGCTCATTTTATATAATGCCAGCCCGGGATAAATATGTCGGTTATAAATGATTCCCTGGTCGTTCCACCATGTAGAAAGAGCATTGTAATCCTGGGGACCGGTGATCTTCCAGTAAAGCTGCGGTGCCACATAATCTACCTTGCCAGCCTGCATCCAGGCGAGCGGATCGCAATACATCGCACTATAAGAAGAAGTGCCCGTAATCCCCGCAGGCATGCCTGATTTCCATATTCCAAACGGACTGACACCAAAGAGGATATTGCGATTGTTTGCAGCATTGATTACAGCAATCGTATCGTACACTTTTGCAATCAGCTGGTTTACGTTGTTCCTCCGCCAATCGTCGATACTGGCAATATTTGTTGGATTATTCTGTGCATAGGTGGCACTATCCTGGCTGGTTAGTCCCGCAGAAGGATAGAAATAATCATCGAAATGAATACCATCGATATCATACCTCGAAGCAACATCTGCGATTACCCTTGACAGGTAGTCCCGAACCTGGGGCAGGCCAGGGTTAAGCATGGTAAGCGTTCCGGAGACAAAGGTCCAGTCCGGGTGCAGGTTTGCGACATGGTTTGGTGCGAGCACCGGGGTGCTTTGCTTTGCGCGGTATGGGTTCATCCATGCGTGCAGTTGCATTCCACGAGCATGCGCTTCTGTGATGGCAAAAGCCAATGGATCCCAGAACGGATTTGGCGCCGTACCCTGAGCGTTAGTAAGCCAATAAGACCAGGGATCGATGTTCGAGGCGTAGAGCGCATCAGATTCTGGTCTTACCTGGAGGTACACCGTATTGATTCCCGTGCTGTTCAGCGTGTCAAGAATTTTAATCAATTCGGCTTGCTGCTGCGCAGAACTGAGTGTACGCGATGAAG
>JBDTEB010000476.1:0-3218 GCA_039922795.1 Chitinophagaceae bacterium | reverse complement strand
ACAGATAAACAGCAGTATGAGCTTTGCAAAACTTTAGGCTATAACAACTGGCAAACTTTATACGAAGTGATTGTTGTGGGCAAAGCCGACCAGGTCCTTGAAATATTGCGACAGAACTTTGCCATCTCCTGGCTGATGATCACGCTGATAGAAGGGTTGAATATGAGTGAAGGCGGGATTGGCGCGTTATTGATCAAGTACAATAAATATAATGACCTTACCAATGTACTGGCTTTACAGTTAGTCATTTTTCTGGTCGGGCTCGGGTTCGATTTTCTAATGGGAATAATGAGAAAATGGTTATTCCCCTACACAAACATTTAAATATTTATTATCATGACCGCGCATGTAAAAGCCGAGGTACTTCTGAAAGCAGAAGGAGTAAACCTCTCATTGTCTGGCAAACCCATTCTTCGTGACATCAATTTCAGTATCAAAAATATCATTCGTCCGGGTGTTCTCCAGGGGCAGGTGGTAACACTTATAGGCAGAAGCGGTATCGGCAAAACTCAGTTATTTAAAATTTTGTCCGGCCTGCAGCAACCGGGCTCCGGCCGCGTTACCATCAATAACAACAAAACGGTTAAAGCCGGGGACATGGGCGTGATTTTCCAGAACTATTATCTTTTCGAATGGAGAACAGTGTACACATCAATGATGCTGGCGGCCAAACAAAATAAAGCCTTGCAGGGCAAGGAAAAAGAATCAATAGAAAAATATGTAACCGAATTTGGCCTGGCGGATATTATGCTTCAATATCCCGCGCAGCTATCGGGCGGCCAGAAACAGCGGGTAAGTATCATACAACAATTGCTGAAAGGCTCTGATTTTTTACTGCTCGACGAGCCTTTTTCCGGACTTGATGTTTGCATGCTGGATAAAGTGGTGGATCTGCTGCTGCAGGTATCCCTGTCAGACGAGTTAAAGACACTGATTATTGTTTCGCATGACATCCCTACAGCAGTGGCTATTTCAGATACTGTATTTATTTTAGGTTGTGAACCCGGGCTTCCGGGCGCCACTATCCGAAAAGAAATAGATCTCATCGAGAGGGATCTGGCCTGGCAAAAGGACCTGAAGAAAAGCAAGAATTTTCTGGAGACATTAGATGAGATAAAAAGTTGCCTTCAATAATTCCATGCTTTTGGTATGTTTCGCTTCAGCCTGTATGGAAAAATCGATTGCTTCCTGTCGAACAGATAGGAAGCGCTGGGTCAAGACGCCACGTCGATACGGTTTTGGGAATACTGCTCATCGTATTTATGCTTCCAGCGCCGATGGCTCCAGAGCCACATTTCCGGGTTGGCACGAATGGTTTTTTCCATAAAGCGGGCATACATCAGCGTGAGTTCGCCCTCTTTCAGGGAAGCAGGATTTTCACTGGCCAGTTCCAGTTTAGCCAGGTAATATCCTCTTTTCGGTTTGGTGATCGCTGTGAAAACAACCGGTATATTTCCCGCCCTGGCCGCCTTTTCCGGACCCGAAACAAATGCCGTTTGAATGCCCAGGAAATCTGTCCAGTAGGCAGTGGCCAGGCCTCCCGGACTTTGATCCGCCACGAGTCCCAAGAGGTATTGCCGGTCCTTGAACTCCGCCATCGATTTGCTCATATTGGGCGCGGAAATGAATGTGTTGCCATGTCGTGTACGCAAATTGTACATGAGTTTTTCGACCACAGCATTCGTAATGGGCATGTACACGACCAGGATGCGATAGGCCGTATTATTCGTGAGCACGTGATGCCCCCACTCCCAATTAAAAGTGTGGCCAAGGTGCATCTGGCAACTTCTACCTGAATCGTATAGGGGTTGCAGCAGTTCCCAGTTTGCCGAAACACGTTTCTGCAAAAACTTTGGGCTGGCACTAAACAGCTTTATTGTTTCTATAAAAGAATCAAGCAGGTTGTGATAGAATTGTTTGGCAATTTTTTCCCGCCCGGCGTTGGTCATTTCCGGAAACGCCAACTTCAGGTTGCCGAAAACTACGCTTTTCCTGTATCCGAACACATGGTAAATGAACACATATACCAGGTCTGACAGCAGGTACAACAAACGCATCGGCAGAAGCGAAAACAGATAAAAGAAACCGTATAAGATTCGATACATAATGGCTGAAGATACATCTCTCAGAAACCAAAGTCAACTTGGTCCGGAACTGACGGCCAATTATGCGTTTACATCGATCCCCTGAAGTATCAGAGAAGCAGGCAATATTTCAATGTGATAATCATTGTCGGTAGAGCCAGGGTCGTTTTTGTTTTGTAACAGCCTCATCATCATCTCCATGGCTTTTTCACCTTGCTTGTAGGGATATTGTTCAACCGATACCACCGGTGGATTTGAAGTATAAGCTGTCATGGGCAGGTTAGCGTAACTCGCAAAAAGAACATCCGTATTCACCTTTATATTCAGCTGTTTTGCAAACTGAACAGCATCCATATGCACGTATTCATTAAAAGAGATGATCACCTGGGGAGGATTTTTAAGGGCAAGCAATTTTTTCATTGCCTCTATGGTACTTTTTTTAGAAAGATCGGTCGTTTCCACCAATTGCATGTCTACTTTTAACTTTCTCTGGCCCACGCCCTCTATATACCCTTTTAACCGCTCACTACTGGCTGCTAATGTTCCCGGGCCGTTAATCAAGCCTATTCGCTTGTATCCCTTGTTAAAAAACCACGTAACCATTTCTATCGTCACATGATATAAATCACAATAAACTTTGTGTACATCGGTTATAGTTGGCACTCTGTCAAAATATACAATGGGAATGGAATATTTTTCAAAAGCCTTTAAATGATTGTATGTGTTTGTTTGTTTTGACAAGGATATAATAAGTCCGTCTACCCGCTGTTTTCTCATCACCCCAACTATCCTTTTTTCAATTTCAAGGTCGTCATAGCTCTGCCCAAAAAGCATGGTATAATGATGGAGCGTCGCGGCGGCTTCAATACCGGTAATTGCCTGTGAAAAGAATGCTTCCTGTATATCAGGCAGCACCACGCCGATAATAAACGTTCTGTTCTGCTTGAAAAAGATAGCCTGGCTGTTTGGTTCATAACCCAGTTCCTTTGCCAGCTGTTGTACCCTCTGTGTTGTAACCAGGCCTATTCGGGGGTGATTACTTAGCGCACGGGATACAGTCGACACCGATACGTCAAGTTGCCTGGCAAGTTGCTTAATAGTAGGAGGCTTATTTCCAATTTTAGTCATTGGAAG
>JBDTEB010000475.1:0-14115 GCA_039922795.1 Chitinophagaceae bacterium | reverse complement strand
AGGCAAAAAAAGCAGAGAAATATTTTGAGATAAAGAAAGAATATCGCGAGCTGAGCATCGAACTCGCAAAGGCCGCACTGGAAGGATTTAACCTTACCTATCGTGATCTTACAGCAAAGGTAGAAGTGGAAATAAATCGCAACTTCGAACTCGAATCGGCCATTATCATCGATGAGGAGGCCCTTGAGCATGATAAACTCGGCTTTATCGAAAAAGAAAAGGTATTACACCAGTTACAGCATGCTTTTAATGATCTGGTGCAAAAGATCAGGACGAAGGATAACGATAAAAACCTCGTGTCACAAAAGCTCAATTTCCTTAACGAAAAACATGCGGGTATCAAGCAGTTTCTGGAAAACAGCCAGGGCCAGCTTAACCATCTGGAATCGGGCCTTGACTCTACCAGTAAACAATTGACGGAAGAGGAGGGCCGGTGGGAAAGCCTGCAGGATGTAGTGGAAGAAAAGAAGGTTCTCGCTGCAGACAAGAAAAAGATCTTCGATGCGAAGAGAACCGAGATTGACACCGTAAGAAGCGAAAATCTCCAGTTACAACGTCAGCAGTTTGAAGCTGAAAAGCGGGTAGCCGTTGCCGATAGTTCGATCCAGAACATCAGCAGAACACTTGGCCAGATGGCTGATGAAGCTGCCATGCGTTCTGGCCAGCTAAAACAACTGGAAGAAGAAAAGACTGAAAAAGATCAACTGCTGGTTCAAAAGAAAAATGTACTGCAGGAACTGCAGGAACATCACGAGAAAACCAGGGAGCAGATTCTCCAGGCTCAGAGCCATCTTGAAAAACAACGCCAGCAACTTGCGGAAGAAAACCGGAAGCTGGATTCAAGAAAGAATGAACATGCTTTGCTCAAGAGCCTCATCGACTCTATGGAGGGATATCCGGAAAGCGTAAAGTTTCTTCACAAGAATCCGTTGTGGAACCATACGGCTCCCATTCTTTCCGATATTATTTATGTGCAGAAGGAGTTCCGTACAGCCGTCGAAAACGTGCTCGAACCTTACCTGAATTATTATATCGTAAACGATTTACAGGAAGGTCTGCAGGCTGTTCACCTGCTGGAAGAAAATCGCAAAGGAAAGGCGAACTTTTTCCTGATGGATAAGGTGAACGAAACCGCCGACAAGTATGCCGGCGAAGAATCGCATGCACCTGCAGACACGATTCCAGCCATGGATGTGATCGAAGTGGACGAACAATACCGCAAGCTTGCCGAAAACCTGCTCGGGAACGTGTATATCGCAGGCAATGAAGAAGCGCTAGCAGGCAGCAACGGTTCGATAGTTCTCGAAAAACACGGCAAATATGTAAAAGGGAAATACTCCCTGAGCGGCGGAAGCATCGGCCTCTTTGAAGGAAAGAAGATAGGCAGGGTGAAGAACCTCGAGAAGATCTATGAAGAGATCCAGGGGCAGGAAGTGGTGGTCAATAAACTGAAAACCGAAATTCAAACCAAACAGCAGGACGTTGCCGAATTTACGGGACAATTAAAAGACAACCTGATCCGCCAGACTCAGAACGAGATCAATTCGCTGACCAGCCTGTGTTACTCTATCGATAATAAACTGGAAAGTCTGGAAGCCCTGCAAAACAGTTCGACCACAAAACGCGACGAGATGCAGAAGCAACTCGACAGCACCCATAACTCCACTGAAGGCACAAGGATTAGTCTTGCGGCGCTTATCGAACAGATAACAGCCGCAGCTTCCAATCTTACAGTAGTTGAACAGTCGTATAAAATGGCAGAGCGGGAATACAATGAGGCCGGCAGCCAGTACAATGAGTTTAACCTGCAGTTTATTCGCCAGCAAAACAGACTCAATACACTTAAACAGGAACTGGAATACAAGAACCGACAGATCAACGAACTCAAAGCACAGATCGAGAGCAATGCTTCGCAACAAAAGATGGCTGCCGAGAGCATTTCAGAAAATGAGCAACAGTTAAGCGTACTCGAAGAGGAACTTAATGGGTTGCTTCATACCAGGGAAACGGATGAATTGAGGCTAAACGAAACCGACCAGGCCTATTATAATTACCGTAATCAAATTAGCGAAAAGGAAAGTGCGCTTCGGCATAAAGTGAAGGCGAAGGAGCAGGTCGAACACCTGCTCTCTAGCCTCAAAGACAGGATCAACGATTTAAAAGTTCAGCTTGCGGGAATGAAAGAAAGGCTGCAGGTGGAGTTCCGGATAAATATTGATGATATCATTGATCAGCCAAGATCAGGGGAAGTGCCGGTAGAAGAGCTTCAGGAGAAAAATGACAGGATGAAAAAACGCCTGGAGAACCTGGGTGAGATAAATCCGACTGCCATTGAAGCCTTCCAGGAAATGAAAAAGCGTTACGAATTTATCATTGAACAGAAGAACGATCTGGTGACTGCCAAGGACAGCCTGCTTCAAACGATCGCTGAAGTGGAAACAACCGCGAACCAGCAGTTCCTCGATACTTTTAATAAAGTGAGAGAGAATTTCAAGATGGTTTTCAAGGCATTGTTTACCGAAGAGGATACGGCCGATATGGTACTTGAAGATCCTGAAAATCTTGCTGAGACCGGTATCGATATCGTTGCCAAGCCAAAAGGCAAAAGACCATCGTCCATCACGCAATTAAGCGGTGGAGAAAAGACGCTGACAGCCACCGCTTTGCTTTTTGCCATCTACCTCATCAAGCCTGCGCCATTTTGTATTCTTGACGAAGTTGACGCACCGCTCGATGACGCGAACGTGGGCAAGTTCACCAACATGATCCGCAAGTTCAGTGAGGAGAGCCAGTTTATCATCGTTACGCATAATAAAATGACGATGGCCAGTGTGGATGTTATCTATGGCGTTACGATGCAGGAACCCGGAGTAAGTCGTCTTGTACCCGTAGATTTCAGGGGACTGAATTAAAATTTTTTCTCAAAAACCAGCATCGGATATTCTCCGTTCTTTCCGCAAATTTCAGGATCTCTTTCCTCGAACCGGTAAAGCCATTCGAGGAAAGATTTTCCGAAGAGCCAGGAATGTACATAATACTTTAGAAAAGGAACACTAACCGTTCGCCATACAAAGAGCTCGAAAGGGGGCAACTGTCTTCGTAAATATTCCAGTCTGTGCGCAAAAAAATACAACCTGCCACCCTGGTCATTTTTTCCTGTAAGTTTTTTTAAGCCAAGGATTGTTTTATTTTTTATAAATACGAACGAGCGAAAAGGCAGGAGCGAAATATTCATCCAGGAAGAATGTTTGAACCAGTCATAAACCAGTACGCCTTTTCCATTTTCAACGAGCGAACGATATAATTCTTTCACACTTCTTACCTGTTCTTCCGCAGGGATATGATAGATGGTATTGAGTGATACAAAAGCATCTATCACCGAATCGTTAAGCGGCAGATGGGCAATATCGCACAGCAGGTAAATTCCTTTCTTACCCAATTTTTTCTGTGCCTCCTTCAAAGCGAGTAACGAGAAATCCACGCAAATCCTATATTCAAAATTTTCGGAGTAGGAGAGGTAGATATCGTATTGCACTGCGCCACTTGCAGCATCCAATAAATATTTCCCCCGCAATGGCAAATGCCTGCAAACACGTTTATGACAGGCGAGAATATACGCTGCAGAAACGGGACGCAGATCTTCATAGATGATGGCGTCTTCATAATTCCCGGCAGATGAGCTCACCCATCCCTGGGCATTGTAAAAGTCGAGTACCTTTTTTTTCTTCTCATCCAGGGTCTTTATGTCTTGAGCAGACAGGCTCATGTCAAAGGCAGCTTCCGCCAGCAGCACAGGAATACCATCTATGATCGGGTAAATATATCTCGCGGAGATATTGGTGAGTGCCTGTTCAACCCTGGACCTCGTGGAGAACTTTTCTGCCGATTTAAAATTCAGCCCAGGAAATTTTTTATAAAACCGGAGCAGTTCAGCCTCTTCAACCAGCCTCATTTGTTCATGTGAAATAGGGCATCTCAATATATGGAGCCATTCCCTCATTTGGCCTTTAGATCAAGTTGGAAGATTCTGCCTTTTGATCCTGCCAGTACAACCAGCGATCCTTCTTTTGCCTTGCGGCAAACGTGAAAGCCCTCACTACTGATGTTTTTCCAGTGCATGCCGCCATCATCCGAGAGATCCACACCCGATGTGCCGGCACAAATGACTTTATTTTTGCTAATAAATTCCACAGAAGAACGGTAACCAAATGGAGAAGTCACCGGTGCCTTCCAGGTTCTTCCGTTATCGTTGGAAATAAAACAATTCGCAGTTCTAGCTGTATCCTGACGATAATCTCCGCCAACGACAACCAGGTAGTGTTTACCTTTTCGCTTTTTATTATTGCGCACAGCGATAGAATTGGCACCCGTGGATTCAGATCCTTTTACAAACGGTATGGGGTAAGCGCTGTCGCGGGTGAAATATCTTGATTCCATCCCTCCGCTGATAAAGCAGGCCTCATCGCGATCAAGGCTGCGTATATTTGTTCCGCTGGAAGCGAAACATGCCTCACCTTTCGTCGCGCGAGGCAGGTGAGCGGAATCAATTTCTTTCCAGGTAGCTCCCTCATCAAAGGTGCGAGCGATAAAGAATCGACCGTTTATGGGATCACCAAGTACGATGCCACTCTGCGGGTTCCAGAATTCCATGGCATCGAGAAACATCCCAGGTGAATTATTTTCATAGATCAGTTTCCATGTTTCACCGCCGTCAACCGTTTTCAGGATCTGGGCAGGCTCGGCAATGGCCATCACGATGGCGGTTGCCGCATCAAAGGCTTCAATATCTCTAAACTCTCTTTTTTCGAACCCTTTTACAGTAAACCATTTCCAGGTTTTGCCGGCGTCGGTTGATCTGCCAACCGCACCTGCACTTCCACTCACCCAGATGGTTCGGTTATCGACAACGGAAAGTCCCCGGATCGATGTGGCATTTCCTGTACTCAATTCTATGAGTTTCTGACAAGTGGCAAATAATGCAGAAACAAGCAACAGGTTGCAGAGCATCAGCTTTTTCAGATAAGATCTCATGATGCTCGCAAACTAGCAAATAAAAGCTGAAATGGCACAGTTTTTACACTCGTGGGTTGGGGTTACTTATTAATCTCGCTAAATTCAACATTATGGCTATCAATCTATTGGAAAGTTTGCAAAGCAATCTGGGATACGCACCAATTACCAAGATCGATCCAAACACCCAGAAGATAAAAAGCGACGAACTTCCTACCGCGGGACGTAATCTCGCACAGGCCGCCATTCCGGCCGTACTTCTGGCACTTTATAAATATGGCAACACTGAACAAGGTTCCAATGAAATCCTTCGTGGAAATACTTCTACAGACTGGTTAACGGAGTTTCTTGCTGAACGTAAGGAGGATGCCATAGGAAGAGTCAGCAGTTATTCCGGCGAATCGAAGGAGGTTACTGATGAGGCGATGAAAAAGATTGCAGCAGAGAGTGTGCGGCTCATCCGGCAGGAGATACCTGAAAATTCGACGTTTGAAACTGTTAAGACCTTCGTGAACGAACAGCGAAATAATATACTTCCCTTTTTGCCCGCCGAGCTTCAAATAGGAGATCTGGTAAATGACACAACCATAGATGATCGTACGAACAAGATGGAAGGCCCGATGTCCAATGGCATGCACTTCTTTGAAAAGCTGTTCTCGGGATCAACAACTGAAAAGAATGAGAAGACGATTGAAGAGGACTAGGCTAAGGCAATAAGGCGGCTTTTTCCGTCGTTTTTGATACAAAATAGCGTACTTTTGCGTTTTCATTTGTTTTTCCTTTTATTCTCAAAAAAGTAACTGTTTACATGCCCTCGCGAACAAACGGGATGTGTAGCTGTTTACTTTCTCATAATCGTCTCTATGGTAATTATTCTCTTCTTTCTTGCCCATTGGTACCTTTCTCTGTTCTGTCAAACTTTTTTTCAACACCGATATGCGGCCCATGGTGCGTTTACCATGTCAAAAGGTTGGGAACGTGTATTTTACATATTTACCTTTATCACACAGGGTTCTTCTTTTATAAGTCCGAGAGCTTACGCGATCATGCACAGGTTACATCATGCCTACACTGATACTGAACTTGATCCACATTCACCTTCTTATGACTCGAACCTGTTTACCATGATGTGGCGCACCAAGAACGTTTATCAGGACATTTTAAATGGTAAGTACCCTGTGGAGGAGCGTTTTACAAAGAATCTTCCCAATTGGATGTTTATTGAAAAGCTGGGTGATTCATGGATGATCAGGGCAACATGGGTACTTGTGTACATTGCTGTATATTATTTCTTCGCAACTTCGCCCTGGTTGTGGCTTCTTCTTCCGATCCAGATCTTCATGAGCCCGGTACATGGTGCCATTATCAACTGGTTTGCCCATAAGTACCAGTATGTTAATTTCAAAATGAACAACACGTCCAGGAATCTTCTTCCCTTCGATTTTTTAATGATGGGAGAGGCATATCACAATAATCACCACAAGTTTCCATCCAGGATAAATTTTGGATTCCGCTGGCACGAAATCGATCCTACTTATCCTGTAATTCTGTTGTTGAAAAGCCTGCGGATCATTCACGTGAGCAAAGGTACAGCACCCGCAATGGCAGAGATAAGGCAGCAACGACTCCAGGAGGTGGAGTAAGATGAAGTACATCATCGGTATCGACATCGGTACAACCCATACCAAGGCGATCATTGTGGGTATCGATGGCAAGGTGATTTACGAAGACAAGTCAAGCTACCCCTTATATCAGCCATCTCCCGGCTTTCAGGAGCAGAATCCGGAGGATATCTACGCTGCATGTATTAAAGTGCTTTCTGCAGCAGTTTCAGCAATCGATGACCAGTACGAAATAGCCGGAGTATCATTTAGTGCAGCCATGCACGGCTTCATGGCCGTTGATGAAAACAACCATCCGCTTACCCCCTTTATTACCTGGGCTGATATTAGAAGTCAGGCCTATGCGCTTTCCCTGAAAGAAACTGTGTTGGGAAAACAGTTGCATCGCGAAACCGGAACTGCGATTCACCCCATGTCGCCTCTTTGCAAAATTGCCTGGTTGAAAAACGAGCAGCCGGATATTTACCGCAAAACCGCGAAGTTCATTTCCATCAAAGAATTCATATTTTATCGTTTATTCAACGCCTATCTAATCGATTACTCCATCGCGTCTGCAACCGGAATGTTTCAGACCATGAAACTTGACTGGTATCGGCAGGCGCTTGAATGGCTTGGAATTGAACCCGATAAGTTATCCAAACCGGTTCCTACCCACCATATTGAAATACTTTCAAATGAATCTTTAAAAAAGCAGCTAGGCCTCACTGTTAGTCTGCCTTTTATCATCGGCAGCAGTGATGGTTGCCTTGCTGTACTTGGAAGTGGGGCCACGCTGCCAAACGAAGTTGCCCTCACCATCGGTACCAGCGGTGCAGTAAGAAAAACGGTAACGAAACTTGTTGATGATCCAGAACAGCGTTTGTTTACCTATATCCTGCAGGAAGGATGGTATGTGAGCGGCGGTGCAAGCAATAATGGTGGTAATATTCCGAAATGGTTCTCTGAACAGATGCTCGACCGTTCATTCGATTCGGACGATGCTTTTCAATGGTTTATGGATCAGAGTAGTTCCGTTCCCCCGGGTGCTGAAGGACTGCTCTGTTTACCCTATATCTATGGAGAAAGGTCGCCGGTATGGGATGCGGCGGCCAAAGGCATGTTCTCGGGCATGACGGGTGCTCATCATAAAGCGCATTTCATGCGAGCCATACTTGAAGGAATTTGCTATTCACTAAAAGAGATCTTGCGCGCGTTGGAGGAGTGCGATGCTCCTGTCGATACCATTTATGCGAGCGGCGGCTTCATCAAATCGGCCCTATGGCTGCAAATCCTGTCCGATATTACCGGCAAAAAGATTCTTGTCTCTCACGAAGGCGATGCATCAGCCTTGGGTGCAGCTTTTATGGGTATGGCTGCAACAGGGCTGATCAAAGATCTAAGCCAGGTTAAGCAACTCACCCGTACAGGAGAGGTGATTACACCTGGTGATGACAATAGACAGATTTACGAGCGTGGCTACAGCATCTTTCGCAAACTTATACAAGCCGAACGGGACCTTCGAAGGAAGGTCTGAGATCATGTTCTCGGTCGGGACAATGTGTTTTCCCCATAATCACGCTTTTTCCGGGCGAATGAAAATTTGTTGTAGAATTACAGCATGAAATTATCCAGCTGTTGTTTTGCCGTCTTACTCTCTTTTCTATTTTCCTCCTGTAAATTAAATCACAAGGAGAAACTCGTCGAGTTTGAAACAATCGAACCGGTGTTTCGTACCATTATAAACAGTTCTGCCGAAAGCAGGGTCATTTGCGAAGGTTTTGACTGGTGCGAAGGGCCGGTGTGGATTGCCGACGAGAAAATGCTACTATTTTCTGACGTTCCTAAAAATCGTATTTATAAGTGGACGGAAGAGGGTGGCAAACAGTTGTATCTCAGTCCATCCGGGTACACCGGAACGCTGAAAAGGGGCGGAGAGCTCGGTTCAAACGGACTAGCGATAGATAACCAGGGTAAGCTGATCATCTGCCAGCACGGCGATCGGAGGGTGGCAAGAATGGACAGCCCCATTTCATCTCCGACCGCTTCTTTTACTACGATTGCAGACAACTACCTCGGTAAAAAATTTGACAGTCCAAACGATTTGGTGGTGGCTGCAAATGGAGATATTTACTTTACCGATCCTCCCTATGGTCTCGAAAAGAATACCGGCGATCCGCTAAAGGAAATGGCGCGCCAGGGTGTGTACAGGATCTCTGCTACCGGAAAGGTCACGCTGCTAACGGATACCATTAGCCGCCCAAACGGAATTGCGCTTACACCTGATGGAAAGACCCTGTTCATCGCGAGTTCCGATTCATTAAAAGCTGCCTGGTTTTCCTATGAACTCGGCGCAGGTGATTCTTTAACCCATGGGAAATTAATATTCGACGCCACTGGTTTTGTACAGGAAGCGCCGGGTCTTCCCGACGGGATGAAAGTAGACAAGGCCGGCAATATCTTTGCCACCGGCCCCGGGGGAATCTGGGTATTTGACAAAAAATTTAAACTGCTCGGGAAAATACATCTGAAAGGGCTGGCGTCGAATTGCACCTTTGCCGATGACGACCGCACGCTGTATATTACTTCAAATGATAAGGTTATCCAGGTGAAGATGCGTTAGGATTTATCCTAAGTAGTGATTAGATTTATGAATCCAACAACTGATTCCTATGAGGTGGACTATCCTTTTCCTGGCTATTTTTTTCTTTGGGTGCACGGAGACTGGTTTCAACACCAATCCCGGTAACCGGGGTTATGCGCCGGTTTATCTTGCTCAGGATGGGGTTAAAAAAATTTCCATTGGTTCACCCCGTCAAACTGCTTCGCCCGGCAAGATCTACGCTTTTAGAAATTTCATCTTTCAAAATGATTTGAATACCGGCATTCATATCATTGACAATTCCAATCCTTCACAGCCAGTAAAAGTCGGGTTTATTAATATCCCGCTTAGTACTGAGGTTGCGGTGAAGGGTGACTTTCTTTATTCAAATAATTATGACGACCTGGTTGTCTTTGATATCAGCAAACCTTCGGAACCCAGGTTACTGAATCGGGTGAAAAACGTTTTTCCTCCCGCCAATCAAACCTACCCACCTTTTAACAATATAATATTCGAATGCGCCGATTCAAAAAAAGGGGTGGTAATTCGTTGGGAACTAAAAGAGCTCACCAACGCAAATTGCCGAAGATAAAATTGCTGACATGAAAAGAACAAGCGTCCTTTTACTTTTTATCTGTGTATGTTTTCTTCAATGTACCAAGAATCTTGATTCATCTGGAATAGGTAATTATGCAGGCGAGGGAGGATCCCTGGCGCGGTTTGCGATAAGTGGAAATTATTTATATACCGTTGATGACCAAACGTTGACAGTCTATGATATCACTGCTCCGGGGAACCCGGTGTTGAAGAACCGCGTCAGCATTGGTTTTAGCATTGAGACGATCTATCCTTTTAAGGAGAACTTATTTATTGGATCTTCCACCGTCATTTATATTTATTCCATTGCCGATCCGCTGAATCCGAAGAAACTCAGCGAAGGAATTTCACCTGAGGTGATCAGGAGATGTGATCCGGTGGTTGCGAAAGATACAGTGGCTTTCGCTACGCTGCGAACCAGTGGACCCTGTGGGGGCGCGCAGAGTTCCCTGGTTGTTTTTAATATTAAAGACATCAGTCACCCGATTCAAAAGGCAAGCATCAATATACCAGAACCGTATGGCCTCGGATATTCGAACGATGCGCTGTACGTTTGCGATATCACCGGGCTGTATGTGTTTGACATTAGTGATCCCTATCGTCCGGTGCAGGTGAAATTATTAAAAGATGCAGGTTCATATATTGATGTAATTGCCTACCAGGGAGTATTGATCTGCTGGGTTAAGGAAGGCATAGTGCTGTACGACATTTCTAACAACAAAGCGCCAAAACTGCTGGCCAGGATTTTATGATAAAAATTATTTTGCCCTGGCTCGTGCTTATTCTGCCACTATCTGTTTTTGCGCAGCAGAATAATGATCTGGAACCTGCCAGCAGGCATCCTCTATCAGTGCGTGTAAATCTCTTTGGCCCACTGGATATTTTGGATGGAAACTTTACAGGAGGCATTGAGTATGGAATTTCACCCCGTCTTTCGCTAACCGGCGATTTGGGCGCCATTGTTTACTCTGCCTATCTTAATAACAATAGTCGCGCACTGGGTTACCTCTTCAAGCCCGGACTAAAATATTACTTTACTGAAAAACGCCGGGGTTACGTAGAAGGGAATATTTTTTATAAAAGAGTCGGGTACAAGGTTGATGGCTGGCTTTCCAGGGGCAATATTAACGGCGTACCGTCATATGAAGAAAACCGTATTTTTATTTACAGGAAAAGGGTTGCAGGTCTCCAGTTTCTTGCCGGGTATAAGGCAAGATTAAACAAGAAGTCTACTGTTTGGCTTGATTCTTATGGCGGGTTAAGCGTAAGAATGAAATGGCAGGATATAAAAGATTTGCCTGACGCAGTTTATCGCCGTGACAATATTTTTTTTGATGGATTAAGGGAAAACTACTCAATATACCCGGGGTTTCAGATGGGGTTGAGGCTTGTGTTTGATCTGGGCATTGCTCCTACATTGTAAACACTCATTGGGGTACAATTAAATGATATGATTTTACCTTTGTCATTGCTCTTAGTCCTGCGTGCGAGAGCGTCACCCCGATGCCCGAATGCTTCCGCCCACTCCAGGGTAATGGGGCGCTCACCCGGTCGCAACAATTCCAGTAACCAGTGCCGGTATCAATCTGTTTTAAAATTTTCTCGGCCCTTGCCTGACTGCTGCTATATACTGAAGCAGTAAGCCCATACTCGCTATCCTGCATCATTCTTATGGCTTCCTCATCATCTTTTACTTTCATGATCCCGATGATGGGTCCGAACGATTCATCTTGCATCAGCTTCATTTCCCGGGTGACTTTAACAACGACCGTTGGTTCAAAATAATAACCCGGTGATGCTTTGCGATGACCCCCGACTAACACTTCCGCTCCTTTCGACAGAGCATCGGCTACCTGCTCTTCCAAAATATTCATTTGTAATGGCCTCGTCAGCGGACCAATATATATACCCGGTTCTTCGGGTGAGCCTGACCGGTATGAGCTGACTTCTTTTACGAATTCACCAATAAAACGTTCGTACACATTTGCGTGCACGTACAATCTTTCCACAGCGCAACAGCTTTGGCCATTATTGTAAAATGCACCATCTGCCGCGGATGCCGCAACAGCTTTTATATCCGAGATATCATCTGCGACGTACAACGAATCTTTTCCGCCCAATTCGCAATGGCAGGGAATCATACGGGAAGACATCTTTAAATAAATCTGTTCTCCCGTTACAAAAGAACCAGTAAAATAAAAGGCATCAAAATCAAGATCAGTGACCATTTCACCGGTTTTTCCAGCGCCTGTCACCACCTGGAAAATATTATTCGGGATACCCGCCTCCAGGAGTAGCTTTTTAACCTCGAGCCCCGTTAGCGTGGCAAACTCCGACGGTTTATATAACACAGCATTCCCTGCCAGCAGTGCAGGTACATAGACGTTAACACCAACGAGATAGGGATAATTCCAGGCTGAAATGTTTCCGATTACACCCAGTGGTTCATAAACGATCCGTTCTTCCACGCCACCTTCCATGGTCATGGTTTCATCGGCCAGGTATTTCGCTGCCTGCGAGGTTAACCAGGAGATGCGTTTCCTGGCGCCTCTTAGTTCATTCCTGGATTGACTCACCGGTTTTCCCATTTCCCGGGTAAGAATCAAGGCCAGTAATTCTTCCTTCGCTTCCAGTAAAGAAGAGAAATAATTAATCATTTCTATTCTCTCCCCGAGAGAAGTTTTCTGCCATGCCTCCAGCCCCGATTTCAGCAGGTCGAACTTTAACCTGATCTCCTCAACACCATCTTCGGGGATTTCTGCAATGACCTGTTCCGTGGCGGGATTTGTAACCTGCATGATAATTATTTAAAGTGCTTCGAGGTAAAGTCTTTTAAAATCCTCCCTGCTTACAGGTTTGGGATTGTTGGGATGTGCAAAATCAGCAAAGGCTAGATCGGCAAGGGTTTCGATATGGTGTTCCCTAACCCCGATCTTGTGGAGCCGATCAGGAATATTAATGGAAGCATTAAGATCTTTCAGGTAAAACACCACCTCTCTGGAACCAGCTCCATCTAAACCCAATGCCTGACCGATACGTACAAATTTTTCTTCCATACCTTCTGCATTAAATGCCATGCCGAACGGAAGGTTGACTGCGTTGGCAAGTCCATGATGTGTATCCAGTATGGAAGACAGCGGATGAGCCAGGGAGTGAACAACACCAAGCCCCTTCTGAAAAGCAATGGCTCCCATCATCGAGCCCATCAGCATTTTGCCTCTTGATTCAAGATCGGGTCTGTTCACCGCAGTTTCGATCGCCGATGCGATAATGCGCATGCCCTCCAGCGCGATCCCGTCGCAGATCGGGTGTGGCATTTTTGCCAGGAAGGCTTCCAGATTGTGCGTGAGGGCATCCATTCCCGTGGCGGCAGTAATGGCTGGCGGCAGATCCATCGTAAGCAGCGGATCAGCAAAAACAATTTTCGCCAGGAGTTTTGGCGAGAAGAGAATTTTTTTCTGATGGGTAATGTCATCCGCGATGATCGCGCTTCTTCCCACCTCGCTGCCAGTGCCGGCTGTGGTAGGAATGGCTATAAAATGGGGAACCTCATGGGTGATGTACACATCACCGCCGATAAGATCGTCATATTTAAAAAGGTCCTCCCGGTGATTGACTCTCAGCAGGATGGCTCTCGAGACATCGATGGCAGCACCGCCGCCGATCCCTACGATCGAATCACACCCGGCCATGTCGTAGAGATCACAACCTTTGTACACATCGGACCGTACCGGGTTTTTATGGATATCGTAAAATACTTCAGCGATAATGCCTGCCTGCTTCAGCTCTGTCAGGATCTTCCTGAAGAAGGGGAGGGACGCAACAGTTGAATCTGTAACGACCAGCGGTTTTGCCAGGGACCGGCTTTTTAAATATGGTCCCAGCTCCTCGCTGGAGCCTGCTCCGAAACGAATGGTGGTAGGGAAATTATATTGATAGATGGGCATGTATTAAAAGATGAGGACGTATTGCGCCCGTTTAACTTATTTTTCTAATCGCTTTATTTCCTTCAAACGTCTTTAATATTTAGGACCCGGGTTTTAAATGATCTCAAAATAGCGTTTCAGCTCCCAGTCGGTGACCGCTTTGAGGTGTTGTCTCCATTCCCATTCTCTCGTTTCGATAAAATGCAGAGGAAAGGTTTCTCCAAAAAGTTCTCTGGTGAGCGCAGAATTTTTCATGGTTTCCGTTGCCTCTTTCAGGTCGCGTGGCAGAACTCCGTTCGCCGTATCACGGTAACCATTACCCGAAACAGGCGCCTGTTTCAATTCCAGACCATGCCTGATTCCGTAAAGTCCTGAGGCAAGA
>JBDTEB010000474.1:0-3637 GCA_039922795.1 Chitinophagaceae bacterium | reverse complement strand
TAACCGTCAGCTTCTGGTTTTTCTTTCCTGTTTTTGTTTTGATCAATACCACGCCAAAAGCGGCACGTGCGCCGTAGATGGATGTGGAAGCCGCATCTTTTAAAACAGAAATGCTTTCGATGTCGTTGGGATTTATGATGGACAGATCCTGGGTTTCTACGTTGTCAACGAGTATCAGCGGACGGCTGGAACCGTTTATCGATCCGATTCCACGGATATTTATGGAAGGGCCAGCGGTGAGTCCGCCATTGCCATATTGGATGGTGAGTCCGGGAACCACGCCCTGCAAGGCTTTCGCAGGATCGTTGAGTGGCCGGCTACCAAAAGTTTTATTTACATCGACAGTAGTGACCGCACCGGTGAGATTGGCTTTTCGCTGGGTTCCGTAACCAACCACCACCACATCGTTAAGGGTGTTTTGTTGTTGTTCCATCGAGATGTTTAAGGTGGATCCCGAGCCGATGACTATTTCTTTCTGCCCAAATGTGATGTGCGTGAGCAGAAGTCTTTGTCCTTTAATACCTCCGATGGAAAAGGCGCCAAGTGCATTTGTAAGCGTAGTCGCTTTGGTCGATTGGTTGGTGACAGATACCGATTCGATGGGTGCACCGTTCGGGTCGGTAACGATACCTGTAATCTTCTGGTCCTGGCCGAAGGAGGTTAGTGAAGTCACCAGAAGACCAATCATAAAAATCGCTAAAACTGTTTTTTTCATAGCAGCGTTTTAAGTGGATAAGTTTGGTAAAAGCCAATGAAAGGTTAATACCCCGCAAAATAAGGCAAGGGGGGCAAATTTCAGTGAGGTATTTTGTCGGGTTATGGCTATGCCCTTTAGGGCTATAGATCCGTAGCCAATGAGATATTGATGGGGATTTCCCCCCGCGGAATAACATAAATTCTACCACATGATATCAATCCGCACGTTACCAGTTAAGATCAACCCGCACCCCGTCGCTGCTGTTCTCGAACTGCAACAACAATGTGCCTGATAGCAAATCCCAATCACTTTTGAACGCTGTTACCGGCCGGCGCTGCGCATCAGATACCGATACTGTTTTTGGGTTTGCCGGCAATTTTATCCGCATCACATTCTGCGTCAACGACGGACTCTTTGTAATAAAAGAATACGATCTGCGGGATGTCTTCTCCTCGTACACCCGCGAAGCGGCGGCGAGCACCTGCGACTTTCTTCTGCCTTTTATCGTTTTCAAATCGTAGAGATACGCCTGGGTATTAGGGAGGATTTCTTTATCCGTAATCACTGGAAGCGTTGGGTCGAAAAGATCGATGTACGATCCCTTCAAATGCAAAGGAGCATCGCCAATACTTTCATCCATCACGGAAGCAATGAGATATGGTCCCCGCGCCAGTGTGAAAAAATTTTTCATCTCCAGTTTACGGCCGGCACTATTGTACACATCTTTGATGGTGTTTACAAAGGCCGCATCGGCATTGGCACTCATTACGAGCTCCTTGGGATCCTGACGGATTACGATAAATCTTCCCAGTCCAACCGTATTGTTTTCCCGCAACGTTCGGTCGGCAAGTCCAAGCGCTTTTACGAGGTGCTGCGATGGGGCCTTAAACTTATTTGCTCCCGTATTCCACCATTCGCGCACTTCCTGGAAGGGATCATTGTCGCGACCCAGATACACCAGCATGCCGCCCTTCTTTACCCACTCCGCCAGATAGGTGTGAACCTCAGGGGTGAGTGGTTTCATATTGGCATAGCTCATGATCAGCACCTTGATATCCTTTAATGTCTGCGGGTAGCTGAGGTTTTCCATGTGTACCGTCTCTACCGGTACACCGCGCTTTAACAAGGGAAAGACCATTCCATAAAAATTGGACAATTGAGGATCCTCGTAACTTTTGTGGGTGGGAAAACGCTGGAACATCATCGAATTAGACAGCAACACGCCAATGCCCTGTGATCCGTTTAATTTATTGTTTGAGAGCGGCATCTCGTTTAATGAATTCACCATCACCTGCATCTGGGTAGCATAGCTCGGAGCTATCGGTTGGCGCTCATCGCTTCCTTCCACTTTAAACTTTCCGAGGTAGATCCGGTTCGGCCAGGGCATCACTTCATAGTGATCCACTCCGGGATACATCAGCTGGGCAGTGAAAGTCGCCTGGTAATTTTTTTTATAATCATCCCAGGTTCTTGCGCGGTCTTCAATGGGATCGGTAAGAAAATACATCTG
Source organism: Chitinophagaceae bacterium (assembly GCA_039922795.1). Lineage (GTDB taxonomy): Bacteria > Bacteroidota > Bacteroidia > Chitinophagales > Chitinophagaceae > JADCRZ01. Next base: position 1,430 of record JBDTEB010000474.1, on the reverse strand, counting down.
CCGGCCAGTTGGGGCAGTCATTGAATACATGCTGCCATATTCAAGAAATGCATTTTCGAAGACCCTTTCTTTATTAATTCAATTGAAATATGTTGGCTCACGGGCGGTGCCGGTCCATACCTGTGCAATATAACCGTCCATACCCGGAAGCGAGGCCAGGCTGGCCTCCGGACTGATGATCTGCCAGGCTGAATAGTTGATCAGCGAGTGAGTGGGGACATAGCATTTCACCGGCTTACCAATTCTTTCGCCATAATCTTTCGCGTATTGGAACACTTCTTTCAGCGCGTTGAAATAGAGATGATATTTTAGTTTGGAAGAAAGATAAGTGGCCTCTGGCGACTCGCGCTGATCCATCCAGGGGGTACCATAAAAGTTCATCCATTCCTTTTTGAATGCATCACCCGATCCGCTCTTCGCCCAGAACTCGGGTTCTTCCAGATAGATATCGTTGATGCCGGCATCGACCACTCTTTTCACCAGCGACTGCATATAGCGAATGTATGGAGCGGAGGGAACGATATAGGGAATCAGTTTTCCATGTCCGACGGTGTCACCTTTCATATCGATCTGGCTGTCTTCCCAATGGATTTGTCCATCAAATCTTCCCTGGAAATAATCCTGATAATTACCCCAGGCGATGCCTGTCATAAACTGGACATTGTAGCCTTTTTCCCGCCAGCCTTTCACGCGATCTTCGAAGCTTACTTTTCCCTCATTGATGCCGTAGACCATCACCACATCGGAGCGGATATCATATTCCGGTCTGAAGGGTTCTGAAACCTGGAAGGACGTTTTTGCGCGCGGAGGCTGGGCGGTGAGCGTGACGGCTGCAAAAAGGGCAATAATTATGGCGAGTTGTTTCATATAAATGATGTTGAGCAACATTTGTCTAGTAGGGGCGGGCCTTGCGTCCGCCTTGCCTGCGAAAGGAGCGTGAGGCATGCCCTATGAACCCGTCACTCTACATAAATCTATCACTCTACGAAATAGCCACCAGGGCGGACGCAAGGCCCGCCCCTACATTCGCACCAAACACTTTCATGTTGGCATTTCGGCTCGGTTGAGATCATCCGGGATTTTACCTGATAACAGCAGCAGGGTTTTACAATCCCACGTACCGCACATTTATCCTTATGTCCTTGTTTCTTCCCTTGTCATCGGTACAGGAAATCTTTACCGGTCCTTCCCCGGGAATGAAAAACTGTTTGGCATTGGCCGACGATGACTTGTAGAATTTATCGTTGATGTACCAGTACACCTTCGAAACGTCCGCACCGGTGCGGCAGCTTAGCGACAATGGTTCAGGATTGTTATTGCTGATCAGGTATTCCGCATTATCGGAGGGGAAGGTGATCACGGGCAGACCTTCCTGGAAAATCTTTTCACAGGCCGGATTATGTGGCGGAATCCTGTTATAACTGATCTGC
>JBDTEB010000473.1:0-4992 GCA_039922795.1 Chitinophagaceae bacterium | reverse complement strand
CTCGGCGTAACGAGCAACGGTAAAGAGTTTATCGAATGGTCAGAAAGAGATGGCTGGGCCCATCTTTATCTTTATGACGAGAAGGGGAAACTAAAAAACCAGGTCACTTCCGGTTCTTACCATGTTGAAAATATTGAAGGAATTGACGAGAAAAAACGCATTATTTATTTTTCTGCCAACGCCAGGGAAACTAACGAGGATCCTTACCTGCACCACCTATACAAGGTTAATTTCGATGGTTCCGGATTGAAATTGCTTAATCCGGGTGAGTTTGATCACGACGTAAACCTTGATGACAATGCGCAATTCTTCGTCGATAACTATTCGAGGGTAAATACTGCTCCTGTCTCTGTTCTTTATGACAGCGAAGGAAAAAAGATCCTGGAACTCGAAAAGACCGATCTCAGCCGCCTGTTTTCCGCAGGATACAAATTTCCCGAGCCATTCAAGGTGAAGGCGGATGATGGCATCACTGATCTCTATGGAGTAATGTATAAACCCTTCGATTTCGACTCCACGAAAAAATATCCGATTATCGAATACGTTTATCCGGGTCCTCAGACGGAGGCTGTAAACAAAACTTTTGGCAGAGGCATGGACCGTACCGATCGCCTGGCCCAGCTTGGGTTTATCGTAATAACGGTGGGAAATCGGGGAGGATCGCCTGGCCGCTCCAAATGGTATCATACTTTCGGGTATGGCAACCTGAGAGATTACGGACTGGCAGATAAAAAGGCGGCAATCGAACAGCTTTCCGACAAGTTTGCCTATATCGATATCGACAGAGTAGGTATCCATGGGCATTCAGGAGGAGGATTTATGTCAACCGCTGCCATGCTTGTTTTTCCTGATTTTTTCAAGGTGGCGGTTTCTGAAAGCGGCAACCATGAGAACAATATTTACAATCGCTGGTGGAGCGAAAAACATCATGGCGTGAGAGAAGATGTGGGCGACAAGGGCGACACTTCCTTTATTTACGCGATCGAAAAAAATTCCGACCTGGCAAAAAATCTGAAGGGCCATCTGATGTTGTCTACTGGTGATATCGACAATAATGTACATCCTGCCAACACGATCCGCCTGGCCAATGCCCTCATCAGGGCGAACAAACGTTTTGAGTTTGTGTTGTTACCGGGTCAGCGCCATGGTTATGGGGATATGCAGGAATGGTTGTTCTGGAATTCCGCTGATCATTTCTGCAAATTCCTGCTCGGTGATTTCTCGCAACCTGTAGATATACTCCAGATCTCGCGTGAAACCGGTTCCACTGGTGAAAGAAAAGTGGCAGCAAGGCCGGAAGATGAAGATGATGGATTTTAAACAAGGTGGTCGGCCACTGATAACTGTCAATTGCCAATGCCTTCAACCTTTTCAGTAATTTACTCACCGTAAACACAGTCTATGGATCTCTTTCAGTCGCCCGATTACTTTTTAGTGGATGACCTGCTTACTGATGAACAGAAACAGGTGAGGGACAGCGTGCGCGGATTTGTAAAAAAGGAAGTCACGCCAATCATTGAAGATTATGCACAGAGAAGCGAATTCCCACGGCAAATCGTAAAAAAACTCGGTGACATGGGCTGCTTTGGTCCAACCATTCCACCCGAATATGGTGGGGGAGGACTCGACTATATATCCTACGGCCTCATGATGCAGGAACTTGAACGAGGCGATAGCGGCATTCGCAGTACTGCTTCTGTTCAGGGCTCGCTGGTCATGTTTCCCATATATGAATTTGGCAGCGAGGAACAGCGCAATAAATACCTGCCGAAACTTGCGAGCGGCGAGTGGCTGGGTTGCTTCGGACTAACCGAGCCGGATCATGGAAGTAATCCTTCGGGCATGCTCACGACGATCCGCGAATCCGGCGACCACATGGTTTTGAATGGAAGCAAAATGTGGATCAGCAATGCGCCATTTGCAGATGTTGCCGTGGTATGGGCCAAAGATGAAGACGGTCAGATAAGAGGTCTCATCCTTGAACGGGGCATGAAAGGTTTTTCTACTCCCGAAACGCATGGCAAATGGAGCTTACGTGCTTCTGCAACAGGTGAACTGGTATTTGATAACGTGATGGTTCCGAAAGAAAATCTTTTTCCGGATGTAAGGGGATTGAAAGGTCCGCTATCCTGCCTCACCAAAGCACGCTACGGGATAGCCTGGGGATCTGTAGGGGCAGCCATGGACTGTTATGATACCGCACTCAGGTACAGTAAAGAGCGGGTGCAGTTTGGCCGGCCGATTGGCGGATTTCAGCTGCAACAGAAAAAACTTGCCGAGATGATCACCGAGATAACAAAGGCTCAACTGCTTAACTGGAGGCTTGGTACGCTGATGAATAATAAAAAAGCCACTCCGGGCCAGGTAAGTATGGCCAAAAGAAATGGCTGCGAGATTGCGCAAAATATTGCCAGGGACGCCAGGCAGATCCTGGGTGGGATGGGTATTACGGGTGAGTATTCCGTGATGCGTCACATGATGAATCTTGAAAGTGTGATTACTTATGAAGGCACCCATGATATTCACCTTCTTATCACGGGCATGGACATCACCGGTATCAACGCCTTTTCCTAAAAAGTGATTTAAAGAACCGACATGAGACTTTTTCTAATAGGATTTATGGGGACGGGCAAGTCGCACTGGGGTGCGCTATTATCGGTAAAATTTGCCATCCCGTTTTTTGATCTTGATACGGCTATTGAAGAAGCGGAACAAATGACCATTGCCATGATCTTCGAAATAAAAGGCGAGGAATATTTCCGTTATCGCGAAAAGGAATTGCTGGAAAGACTAATCGCCGACACGCCGGATGTCATCATTTCCTGCGGTGGAGGCACACCCTGCTTTTTTAATAACATCCAGCTTATGCGGGACAAGGGAATGGTCATCTGGCTCAACACCACACTAGACGTGCTAATTAACCGACTTGTAAAACAAAAGATGAGCCGGCCATTAATCCGCAACATCGCCGACCAGGACCTGGCGGATTTTATCACCAGGAAACTCTCTTCGCGCAGAATTTATTATTCTCAGGCCAACCTTGTCGTTAACGAAGAGACACTCACAGTCGATACCTTCGCAGAAATGATCACCCATGCATAAGCTTTTTCTGATTGTCGCTTCCATATCTTCCGCCATCACCGTTGCTCTGGGAGCTTTTGGGGCGCATACACTTAAACGTTATGTAAGCGCCGACCTGCTTAATACTTTCGAAACTGGCGTCCGGTATCAGTTCTATCATAGTATGGCCTTGTTTATCGTTGCTATTCTTTTTGAGAAATACAACAGTAAGTACACGGTTTACGCCGGTAACAGTTTCATCCTGGGAATTATCTTATTCTCCGGCTCATTGTACCTGCTTACATTCCTGAACAGCACCGAAAACATTGGTATCAGGAAGATCGGGATCATTACGCCATTCGGCGGTTTGTTCTTCATTCTCGGCTGGCTCTCCCTTGCCTGGTCGGTGTATAAGAAAACCTGAGACATCCATCTGTAAGGCAGGGCGGCGACTAGATAGGGCGCTCATGATGCCGCCAGGGTGAAGCCGCCCATAGGTCGTTCATGTTATGGCCAGAGCGAAGCCGCCCATAGGTACTTTCATGTTATAGCCAGGGAAGCAGCCCATAGGTAGTTCATTTATCGCCAGAGTAAAGCCCCAGCTATGGGTCACTAATTTATAGCCATAATAATTTTTACCTATTTCCAAAACCTTAAATCGCCAGTTCAATCAGCGTCGTCACTCCGCCATTATCGTTGTTCTGTATTGAATATCGCCCGCCGATCCCTTCGATGCGCTGTTTCATGTTTTTCAATCCCGATCCAAACTGACGCAGGTTTTCAAAGTCGATGCCCACCCCATCGTCTGTAATTCTTATGGTTAGCTCTTCACTCACTTCAAATACCATCTGCATCGTTTGAGCTTTGGAATGTTTGAGCGTATTGTTCAGCGTTTCTTTTACGGTGAGGAAGATATTCCTTCGTTTCTCACCATTTAATTCTATTGCCCTGATTGTGTTAGGCATCTTCACCGTGCAGTGAATCGATGTGCTTTCAAAAAATTCAAGGGTATACGTGCGAATGTAAGCGACCAGGCTCTCCAGCGTGTCATTGTCACTTTTCATGGTCCAGATAAGAGCATTGCTCTTGTTTATCAGTTCATTCGCGGAATTCGAGATACGGTCAATCTCGGGAAGAGTGGCCGGCTTCATTTTTTGTTTTACAATCTCGCTCATAAGCCTGATCGCCGTAAGTCCGCTTCCCAGCTCATCATGCATATCTGCAGAGATTCGGTTCCGTTCCTCCTGCTTGGCTGAAAACACGGCCAACTGTTGTTCCATTTCCTGCCTTTCTGATTTAATCTTTAGACGCTCGCTCTCTTTGGTTCGGTCGATGACATCCCTTTTATTTTTTGAAGCCAGAGCAGCAAGAAAGAAAACCAGTTCGATGCAGACCCCGGTCTCAAAATAAAAAAGTGCCGAACCGAAAACTTCGGGAAGGTGATTGCGGAACGGGGGATTAAACAGTATAAAATAAAAAGAAATTGAAGCAAAGAATATAAGTATTGCATGACCTATCGCAAGATAATCCAGCAACGTGTTCCGTTTCCTGATGGCAAGTATGATGAACATGATGGTGATAGCCATCCAGAAAAATTTTGTTAGCACTTCGATCTTGAACTGGAGATGGAAATTATCAGTAAAGAAATACGCCCAGGAATAAAAGGTAAAACTCACGATGATGCTTAGCTGCTCTACAACCAGCAGTTTGTGAATGCCCGGGTACACTTTTTTTGAATCCAGGAATTTCCTGAGAAATACCAGGTAGAAAAATGTGCCGATAGAGTGCAGTACAAAATCGAGGTATTCCTCGAAAAAGTAAGCAAAGCGGGAAGGTTCGCGGAAAGTGAAGGCGATCAGGAAAAACATCAGTCCTAGAAAAAATGCATATCCTGAATAATACAGAAAGCTGATATTCCTGTTCAGAGAATAT
>JBDTEB010000472.1:0-6887 GCA_039922795.1 Chitinophagaceae bacterium | reverse complement strand
GGGGCCCAGGGTCTTAATACTGTCGCCACGGCGAGGCGGGGATCCAGCAGCTGGCAACTGAAAGTGTATGGCAGACAAGCCCATTCGGCAGGGATTTTTTCTGTCGGCTACGGATCTATCTACGAAGCGGCAAGAATTCTTAATACTTTTAGAGAACAACTCGGCAAGGAAAAATACCTGACCTTCAATCCCGGTATCATCGCCGGCGGAAGTTCGGTCCAGTACGATTCCACCAATATTCAGGCACATACTGCCAGCAAAACAAATATCATTTCGCCTTTCACAGTCGTTGTGGGCGATCTCCGTTTCATCACGGAAGCACAGAAAGAAAACGCGCGCAGGAATATGCTAAAAATCGTAGACACAGACAGCCTGCTCAACACCCACGCCGAAATAGTTTTTACGGATGGCATCCCGGCAATGGAGCCTGCCGCAAGAAATGACCTGATCGTAAAAAAACTCAGCGAGGTAAGTTTGGCCATGGGTATCGGTGCCACAGTAGCCGGTGACCCCGACAGTCGCGGCGCAGGTGACATATCCTATATCGCCCGCTACCTTGCCTGCATCGACGGACTCGGCGCCAGCGGAAAAGGCGCCCACGCACCCGGCGAAACGATCAATCTGAAAGAGTTTCCGGTCCTGGTGCAGAGGTCGGCGATTCTGATTTACCGGTTGATCCGCGACTGATGGAGAGCAGGATCTGACCTGTTCGATATTGGCTCAAGTCCGTTTACGGAATGAGTCAGCGAGAAGATCATCCGCAACGACGAGCGGTGTTTTCAAACTGGCCGGGATGCCGAATACCTGGCAGCAGTATAATGCTAATATTAAAATCAATGTCACAGCAGATCTGTTTTCACATCGAATCGATTAAGGAATTGAAATTACCCAACGAACAGGTTTGTAAGGAATGCATAAAGCAAGGCGGCAGCTGGGTTCATCTCAGAACCTGTCAGACCTGTGGCGTAACCCTCTGTTGCGACAGTTCCCCATCCAGGCACATGACGCAGCACAATCATCAAACCCATCATCCCGTAATCATTTCGGCCCAACCGGGCGAGCGGTGGTTCTGGTGTTATGAAGATGAGTTGTTTGTGGAATATTAATAGGAACCAGCGCCGCCTTTTGGGATCTTTTAGCGAAACTGCCGAAGAGCAATATCTCCGCCTTCTCAAAACCTTTCCCGACAGCATGCAGCGGGTACCGCAACACATGATTGCCTCGTATCTCGGGATAACCCGGGAAACACTTAGCAGAATCCGCAGCCAGATGGCACTCCGCAAATGACGTGACGTAGATCACCTTCCTTTCTTATCATAGCGCAATGGACCGGGGAGTCAGGTAATGTTAGCTTTGTGTAAATTAAAAACACAAGTCCGGCAAAACAATCATCGAAGTCAAACGGGTTGTGGAAACTTCGAAACAACTATTCACTCCTCTCGCCTATACGGAACGGTTTTTTCATGCATTGGAGCGAGCAACAAGCAGGCAAGGCATAGCATATTTCCTAAGGCTTTCGGATTAGCCATTACCCTTCCGATTGTCGGAGGTAGAAAAGGGGATGTGGATTCAGGTATTTAAAAGTTATGATTTAATAGTACGACAAATAGGCAGATTGAATTTAACGCAGACATTTAATGTTAGTTGAATTTCTTAAATTTAACAAAGTCAATTAATTATGGTTAACAGAGAACAAAACATGACAGATAGGCAGGATCTCAAAATTTAATGTCTTATATTTTCGAATTTTGCCATATTTTGAAAACTTTTGACTCGATCGTTACCTTTTATTTAAAATCAAATAAAAAAATACAATATCATGTTAGACAATATATTAGGTCTGCATCATTTAACAGCAATTGCCACAGATGCAAAACGTAACCAGGACTTCTATACGAAGGTACTCGGGCTTAGACTGGTGAAAAAAACGGTGAATTTTGATGACCCCGGCACTTACCACTTTTATTTTGGAGATGAAGTGGGAACTCCCGGATCCATCCTTACCTTCTTCCCATGGAAGGGTGCCGCGCGCGGACAAGCCGGCCCGGGAATGGCAACCAATATCGGCTACTCTGTTCCAGCAGGAAGCCTGGATTTCTGGGAAGCAAGGTTCACAGAACTTCATGTGAAACATAGTCAGATAGAAAACAAACTGGGCGAAGCAACGCTTTCTTTCGAAGACCCCGATGGCCTAAAGCTGGCACTCATCGTTTCTTCAACTGACGACAAGAGACAACCCTGGACAACAAGGGAGGTAGAATCACAAAATGCGACGAAGGGGTTTCATAATGTTACCCTCACTCTCCGTAAGCCAGAGGCAACTGCCGAAATCCTGACGAATGTTTTTGGCTATCGTTTTCAGAAACAGGAAGGCAAAACCTCCCGTTTTATCACAGACGCGATGGAGACCGCATCCATAGTGGATCTCGTAGAAGCACCGGAACAGGCTCAGGGCAGAAATGCTGCGGGCACCAATCATCACGTCGCCTTCAGGGTAAAGGATGAAAAGACGCTGATGGAATACCGGGAGAAGATCGCCTCCAGAAATTTGCAGATTACGCCTAAGATCGACAGGGACTATTTCTTTTCTTTATACTTCCGTGAGCCCGGAGGTGTACTGTTTGAGCTAGCCACTGACAATCCGGGATTCGCCAAAGACGAAACGGTAGAAAAACTTGGCTCAGGACTGATGCTGCCAAAACAATACGAATCATCCAGAACCGCAATTGAAAAAAACTTGCCGCCCCTTTGAAGAGCAGCCCCGGCTTGGGTGATGGATACCCGGCAACTTGAAAAATTCAGAAAATCATGCACAAAAAACTTATCGTCACCGCGGGCAGACCCCTAGGCGAAGCAACAAAATTACTCCTCATGATGCACGGTCGTGGAGGCTCTGCACAAGATATCCTTTCCATCGCCCGCCATTTTGACCTCGGAACTTTTGCCCTGGCAGCGCCGCAGGCCACCAATAACAGCTGGTATCCCAATTCCTTTCTTGCCCCCCCGGCGCAGAATGAACCCTGGCTAACTTCTGCTCTCGATACCATTAAAGCGCTGGTGGAAGATTACACTGCAAAGGGATTTAGCTCAGAAAATATCTATTTTTTGGGATTCTCGCAGGGCGCCTGTCTTACCCTCGAATTCCTGGCCCGTAACGCCAGGAAATACGGAGGAGCCGTTGCCTATACCGGCGGATTGATCGGTGACAGGATCATGACCGAAAATTACCACGGTGATTTTGAACAGACACCGGTTTTTATCGGCACCAGCAATCCCGATCCGCACGTGCCCGTCGAAAGGGTATACGCGACAACCAATATTCTGAAAGCCATGAATGCCAACGTAACGGAAAAAGTCTATAACGGCATGGGCCACACCATCAACCAGGACGAGATCGACACCGCAAACAACCTAATCTTCGCACCCCCCATCTTGTAGGGGTAGCCCTCGCGGCTACCTTGCGACCACCTTTAGCAATCGCTCTCTGAAAAACACGAGGCTAACCTGCCGCCACCTTTAGCAATCGCTCTCATAAAAATACGAGGTTACCTTGTGACCATCTTTATCAATCGCTCTCTTAAAAACACGCGGCTACAGTGCGATCACCTTTAGCAATCGCTCTCTTAAAAATACGAGGTTACCTTGCGACCATCTTTATCAATCGCTCTCTTAAAAACACGAAGCTACCTTTCTAATCCGGGACTATTCCTGGTAAAAATCATCACTTGTCAGCGCCACCCACCCCCCGCTACCTCATCACCGGCAACATGACATTGCTCGCATGCCCCGCATCCGTAAACACCCTGATCGTCGCTTTCTGGAAATCGCTCGCGTCAGCCTTGAAGATGTTCACGAATGTCTGGGGATTACGATCCACCAGTGGAAACCAGCTGCTCTGGATCTGCACCATCACCTGGTGGCCCTTTAAAAACGTATGGGCAACTTCATTAAGTTTGAAGGATACTTTCTCGATCTTGTCTTTTATAAACGGCTTTGGCGTGGTAAAACTTTCGCGAAACTTGCCCCTGAAAACATCGGCTCTCACCATCTGCTGGAAGCCATCCATCGACTGGGCTGGCTGTCCGGGCTGAGCAGCGGGCACCGAAGAATTTGCCGGCCAAACATCTATCAGCTTGACCACAAAATCGGCATCCGAGCCGGTGATCGAAACAAAAAGGTTAGCCACAATTTCACCAGTCAGGGTCATATCCGTCGTTAACGGGTCGGCGATAAAGCTCAGCACATCGTTTCTTTTGGCAGCAAAACGCTGATCCTCCACCAGATATTGATTGTTCCTTGAACCGGATACCACCGAAGTATAAGGTACCGGGTTGGCAGGATCGCTTACATAATTGGTACTGCTGCTCGCGACAGTCGGCTTGGTCATGGAGATCTTTCCCTGCGGTTGCAGATAGAATGGCGTTTGCCTGCTGGCAGCCGGTGGCCAGGTAGGATAATGTTTCCACTCATTAGATCCGGTTTCAAATAAGGTCACTTCGGACTCATTAAAACTTCCCTTACCCTTCAGATAGAAAGCAAAGAATTTCGTCTCCAGTTCGTCCTGGAAATATCTGTTGAGATCTGATCCGAAATGGTAGGTTCCGAAAGATTTCCAGGAGGCCGATGCCCAGGCACCGTGCGTCCAGGGACCCATTACAAGACGGCTGTTATTTCCCGGCGATAATTTCTCGACAGCGGCATACGACTTCAGTGCACCAAACATATCTTCTGCGTCAAACCATCCACCCACAAAAAGCACGGCTGGTTTTACATTTTTTAAATGAGTACGGATATTTTTGGCCTGCCAGAAAGTATCGTATGTATCATGTGCTGTCACCTGCCTCCAGGTACTCTTCGGATCATAAAAAAAAGAATCCGTATTGGCATTTTTCAATGGACCCATTTTCAGAAAGTACTGGTAGGCGTCGTTGAATCTTGCGTTGAAAAAAGGTTTGTACCGCTCGCCATTGTTAATTCTTTCGCCATCAAAGCCGCTGTAAAAACCATAGTTATCGAGGAGGAAGAATGCGCCGTTGTGATTACAGTCATCGCCGATGAACTCGTCTGACATCGGTGCCTGGGGAGATACCGCTTTAAGCGCTGGATGGGCGTCAGGCAAAGCGGCAGTCGAATAAAATCCGGGAAATGAGATGCCTGTGATACCAACTTTTCCATTGCTCTTCGTGTTTTTGATCAGCCAGTCGATGGTGTCATACGTATCGCTGGATTCATCCACATCCCTGTTGGATTTTTTTACATCGATGGCGGGAGTCATCTCTACAAAATTTCCTTCGCTTTTGTACCGGCCTCTGGCATCCTGGTAAACAAAAATGTATTTATCCTTCATCAGTGATTTGTTTGGACCGATGCGACGGCGATAGTTGGCCTCGCCATATGGTGCGCAGGAGTAGGGCGTGCGCTGCATGATCACCGGGTATGCCTGGCTGCTGTCGCGGGGAAGATAGATGGCCGTGAACAGTTTAACCCCGTCACGCATAGGTATCATCACTTCTTTTTTGACAAAATTCTCCCTAACGAAACCAGTATCGGCATCATTTTGTGCCTGGCAAAAAAAAGGGATAAATAAAAAGGAAATGTAGAAAGCCGAAAATTTCATGGTAGTAGGTATTATGTGAAAGTATCCGTCTGCCTAATCCAACTTTTGCGCCGTCACACCTTCTTTTGTCATCTTTACTGGCAGTATCATTCCATTCGAATCAAAATACATCCTGTCGATGCAGGTTTCACGATTATTTCCTTTGGTTTCGCCTTTCGGACGACGATGATAAATGATATACCAGCTATCGTCTTTTGGATTTCTGATCACCGAATGATGACCGGCACCAGTGGCAATTGATGCATCCTGTTGCAATATCTTCCCTATCCTTTTAAAAGGTCCGAACGGAGAGTCTGACACCGCATAGGCGACTGAATAGTTTGGTCCTGTCCATCCCCCTTCCGACCACATAAAATAGTATTTCTTGTTCCTGATAAACATGATCGGGCCTTCAACATAGTTGTCCGGCGTGATCTCCTTAAACGTGGTGCCATCGGCAAAGGGTATAAAACCGGTAAAATCTTCTTTCAGCCTGGCGATATTACAATGTTTCCATCCTCCGTAAATAATATAATATTTGCCGTCCTTGTCTTTAAAGATAAATTGATCGATAGGCTGTGCACCGTTATAAAACTTATCGATCAGCGGTTTGCCGAGATAATCCTTGAACGGTCCTTCGGGTTTGTCGGCAACAGCAACGCCGATACCACCGTACTGGTTGTCGTTCTGTATATCGTTCGCGCCAAAAAATATAAAATACTTTTTTCCCTTCTTTATTATCGCGGGAGCCCAGACGGCTCTTTTGGCCCATTTAACATTGCTGGTGTCCAGCACTCGCGCATGTTTCGTCCAGTGCACAAGGTCGGTGGACGAAAAAGCATCGAAAAACACCTGCGCATTATAATCCGCCGAATAGGTAGGATAGATCCAGTATTGTTTCCCGAATACTGCGGCTTCAGGATCGGCATACCAACCGGGAAAGATGGGGTTGCCAGAAGTGGCAGGTGCCTGGCCTCGCGTTGTGAGGGCAAGCATTAAAAAGCAAACGCTGGTAGCAAGAACGTATTTTTTGATCATTTGTCTGTATTAGAGGCAGTAAACTTAGCATTTTGCTGGTCGATGGCAATGACAGGCAGAGGCAATTTTTTTCAACGCACCATCAATCCTCTCTGAAAAATCGGGTGGCAAATTTGCAGCAAAGGCCTTTGCATCACTAACATCAGGAGACCAAGTCTTATTCAACTGCGAGTGTTAACAGGTGTATATTGGTCTCAGATTAAATAAACAACATGCTTTATTTCAGAATGCTGCTGTACTTCTTTATTTTATG
>JBDTEB010000471.1:0-8230 GCA_039922795.1 Chitinophagaceae bacterium | reverse complement strand
TTCGTTCCTCCCCCACTGAAACAGCCACCTCCGGGAATTTGTTGTGAAAAAGCATGGGTTCATCCCCAATCTCGAGGGCCGTAGTGTGGTCACTGGCAAGGGCGTAGCCGCTGGTCTTTCGCTTGTAACCCCTGCTCAGCGTGGCAAGCGCAAACCGGTTTCTAAGCAGGCGAATAAGATATTCTACCATGGGAGACTTTCCCGTTCCCCCCACAGAGAGATTGCCAACACAAATGAGCGGGATATTAAATGATGTGGACCGCAGAATCTTTTTATCGTACAACAGGTTACGAAACCATATTACAATATAGTATAGAATCGAAAATGGAAAAAGCAACATCCGCAAAGTACCCAGCACTGGAAAATTAAAATTCATATAGCCTGTTCGGAGTAATGCATACGTTTAAAGGTACGTCATATTCATTGATGTCGTCGATGGCGGACACTGGTTCAAAATAGGAAAATCCAATCTTCAGCACGTCCGGCCGGCAATTTTCCAGATACCTGTCATAATATCCCTTTCCATATCCAACGCGGTAACCGCTGTTGTCAAATGCCAGGAGAGGGATGAAGACCGCATCAATTTCATAGGCGTCAATTACCTGTCCGTGTAGCGGCTCCGAAATGCCGTAATGATTTAACTGATATTCCGTTTCCTCATCCACTTCGATTGCCTGGAAAGTATTGGTTAAATCGTCTATAACGGGGTAGGCTACCCGCAGCGTGGGTATTCTAAAAAGCAGGTAGTCAATTAACAGGTGGGTGTTAAATTCCTTTCGTTCAGTAATGGGTTGAAAACTCAATATGAATTCCGACACACCCATGGGATATTGCTGAAAATTAATCAGTAGCAGATCATGCATCCGGTTGAGGTCGGCGGGACTAAGCTGGTCACGTTTTCCCCGATAAATTTTTCGCAATTCTTTTTTTGTCATTATTTCGGGTTGAGTGCTTCCAGAAGGGCCCTGCGGATTCGATCTGCCTGAAAAGCAATGGTATTCTCTGTAATCTCCGGAAGAAAAGGGATTTTACCGATAATGGGATATCCACTCCTGTGGCTGATCTCATCCTCGTAACCCATGTACTCATCTGTAAAGATCCACCCGGCAACAGGAATGTTTTCCTGCCGGCAGTAGCTCGCAGTCAATAGCGAATGATTAATGCTACCCAGGTAATTTCTGCTTACTATGATAACCACGGCATGCAGTTTTTTGATAAGATCTGCAACAGTTTCTGATTCATTTAAAGGTACGAGTAAACCACCGGCACCTTCAATCACCAGGTATTCATCCGCGGTATCCAGCATGTTGGAAAAGTCGCTACTTATTACTTCAAGATCGATTGTTGCCCCTTGCTCTCTTGCAGAAATATGCGGAGACGCAGGTTGATCGAGGCGGTAGGATTCCGCACATATTGTGCTGCCGGTTAGCTTTTTTACGAGGTCTGAATCAGTGGCATCAAGGCTTCCCGCCTGGATGGGCTTCCAGTATCTTGCTCCCAAAGCTTTTGTTACAATGGCCGACACGAGGGTTTTTCCTACATCCGTGCCAATGCCCGTTATAAAGACCGGGATCATGCGACCGGTTTGTTTACGAAGATGGAGAAGATGGTTTTTCCATAATTGCGCTCAGTAACATACAGTGGAAATTTCTTGTAGTCGTTTCGTGGAGTATGTTCAAGCACAAACCACCCATTTTCTTTTAATAATCCTTTGGTGTGTATGATCTCTGGGATTGAGTCTATCGTAACCAGGGCATAAGGAGGTCCGGCGAAAATAAAATCAAAACGCTCTTTGCATGTATCCATGTATTTAAAAACATCCATGCGCATGGCCTTAATAAATGGAAGGTCAAAACTGACCATGGCTTTTTTTATAAATTCGAACATCGCCGTATCTTTCTCAATGATTGTAATGTCTTCTACACCACGCGATGCCAATTCGAAACTGATGCTGCCTGTGCCTCCAAAAAGGTCAAGGCTTTTTACTGCTGACAGGTCGAGATTATTTTGAATGATGTTGAACAATCCTTCTTTTGCGATATCGGTTGTTGGCCTCGTATAGGGCATGTTTGCCGGTGGATTGATCCTTCTTCCGCCTAATTCGCCTGCTATAATACGCATGTTGCCACGTTCAGTATTGATGAAAAAAAGTGAGCAGGAAACTGCCCGGTTACATGCTTCGAGGTCGATAATTTCATCAGGGGAAAATAATTGCGCAAGTTGGTTAGCAGGCTGCTGTCCCCAAGAATGAAACCTGAAACCTCGAGTGGCGTGCTTGCTGCTTCGACCCTGAACTTATCCAATAGATTGAGCAGGTAAAAATAAATATCATCATCTGTTTCATATGGAAAACGCTGGCTGATCAGTAGTTTTCCATCCCTGGTCAGATGTATCATGATATATCCTGGGAATACGATCAGTTTTAGCCCTTCTTCACCTCCAGCAAGACTATGCAGCCAGGGCGTGGTGAAATGCCAGATTCCGTCTGTCGGAAACTTGTTTCGGATCAATTCGTACACTTCGGAAGGGATACGGTAAACATTGTGCAGATTCCAATCTTTTACTTCTTCACTCAGGATGGTTCCTTTCTGCAGGTCTCCGTGTACGAGTTCAATTATCTCCCGGTTTATTTCGGGGGAATAAAATTGCTTCGGAACGAGGCTGTTATCGGGGAAGTTAAAGATTATGACCAGTTTTTTAAGGTCGGAAGTATTGCCCAGGCTCTCCTGGAGCACCGTTTCGAGCTCCATCATAAAGCTGTCCTGGTCATCGGTTTCAAGCCTGAAATACTTTAGTTCAACCAGTTTATCATTGTATATCAGCACATAGAAAAGGGCATTGGTATCGACCTGAAGTATTAAGGTGCAGTCGGCAATCAGGTCTTCCGTTCCTTCCGGTTTTTGTATGTGATATAAAGGATTGATCATGATTAACGGCTGCAATATTACTCTTTTAATCTTGTCCCGTTTCCGGGACCGGCAAGTAAGATAGCTGCAGTTTTCAAAAAAACAGGGGAAAATAATATTTAAGTTTGCGCCTGTTTATGAAAAACGAACCGGTAGCACAGGATCTGAAGGTGCAGATCACCAACAGGCAGATCTTGAAAATTGCTCTGCCCATCAGCCTCGCGATTTTCGTGCCGCAGATCAATTTTATCACCAACAACATTTTTCTCGGTTCGATCGGGGAATCGTCGCTGGCTGCCGCAGCCATTACCGGTGTCGGATACCTGATCTTTTCGGTTATAGGAGTAGGCTTTAACAATGCGCTGCAGGCACTGATCTCGCGCCGTGCAGGTGAGAACAGGTTGCAGGATATCGGTATTTTATTCGGGCACTCCATCCGCATTTCCCTTGGACTGTCTGCCCTTGGGATCTTTGCCATATATTTTATCGTTCCGCCAGTACTTCGGGCGACGCTGCATTCAACTGACCTGGTGGATCAGATCAACGGTTTCCTTAAGATCAGGATCTGGGGTCTTCCTTTTTTATATATCTACCAAATGGTCAATGCACTGCTCGTTGGAACGAACCAGAGCAAGTTCCTGATCATCGGCGCAACCGCAGAAACAGTCGCCAATATTTTTTTCGATTACGGATTGATCTATGGCAAATTCGGACTTCCTGCGGTGGGTTTTGACGGGGCTGCGATTGCCTCTATCGTTGCGGAATTTATCGGGATGGTCGTTGTATTGCTCGTTGTATATTATATGGGTGTTGGAAAACGCTTCAGCCTGTTTGAAAAATTTGAGGTGAGACGCTCAACGTTTGCTTTGATCCTTAAACAATCCTATCCCCTTGTGCTTCAATATGCAGCTTCTATCGTCACCTGGCAGTTTTTCTATATCCTTGTTGAGCATCATGGCCAGCGCTCCCTCGCAATTTCCAACACCATGCGCAATGTGTTTGGTTTGTTCGGGATCTGTACCTGGGCGTTTGCCGCCACTACCAATACGATGGTCAGCAATATTATCGGGCAGGGCCGAAAAGATAAAGTCATATTTCTAATCAAAAAGATCACATTGCTCAGTGTGACTGCCAGCGTCATCTTTTGCACGATCATCAACCTCATTCCCGAAGTGATCCTTTCAGTCTTTGGGCAGCCGGCCGGTTTTCTGGAAGAAGCGAAACCTGTTATCCGCGTGGTTTCCTCGGCGTTGATATTGATGTCTTTCGGAAGCGTATGGCTCAATGGAGTAACCGGCACGGGTAATTCCCGGGTTAACCTTGCCATAGAACTGATCACTCTTTTATTTTATTCCGTCTATGTTTACCTTACTCTCGAGGTGTACCGTCTGCCAATCTATATCGGCTGGATGTCAGAATGGTTATACTGGACCTTTCTTTTTACGCTTTCTTTTTTCTACCTAAGGAGCGGGAGGTGGAAGAAGTTGAATCTTTAAATCTAATCACCAAAAGTTTTCTTTAACGTGATACCAACCTTGCCAATCATCTGCTTTATTGGTGGATTCAGTTTGAAAATGGAAACAGAAATAGACTGAGCGAATGAATACTGGTGGCGGATCTTGAGAATCAGTGTTTCGGCTACTTCTTCCAACAACGCGCTGGGTATAGCCATTCTTTTCCTGACGATATCATAAACCAATTCATAATCAACCAACCCGTTGATGACATCCAGCTGATGGTGGGTCTCATCATAATCGATGTTTATGTTTACCTCGAATTCATTACCGAGAACGGCTTCTTCCGGATATAGCCCGTGAAATGAAGTAAACCTCAGATCTGAGAGATGAACAGTTAGCATGTTGTGAGTGTGGTGTTTTGCAAAGATCAGCTCTTCAAGGCCGTAATATATTAAACAATTCCTTTTTCGGAAAGATAACGTTCAGCATCAAGCGCTGCCATGCATCCACTCCCTGCCGCTGTAATTGCCTGGCGATAAATCCTGTCCTGAACGTCACCGCTTGCGAAAACACCTTCCACCTTTGTTTTAGACGTTCCGGGAATTGTTTTAATGTACCCGTGATCATCAAGATCCAGGAAGTCGGAAAAGATCGATGAGTTTGGGATGTGCCCGATAGCGACGAAAAATCCACTCACAGGAATGGTTTGTTTGTTGCCGGTAACATTGTTCACAACCCTTACTGAATGCACGGTTTTGTCACCCAGGATCTCTTCAGTTTCGGTGTTGTAATACATGATGATATTGGCCGTTTTTTTTACTCTTTCCTGTAACACTTTGGACGCCCTCATTTCTTCTTTCCTGATGAACATATGAACAGTCTTGCAAAGTTTGCTCAGGTAAAGCGCCTCTTCAGCAGCGGTATCGCCGGCCCCAACGATGGCAGCCTCCTTTCCCCGGAAGAAGAACCCATCACAAACTGCACAGGCACTTACACCAAATCCATTAAGCCGCTGTTCACTCTCAAGGCCCAGCCATTTTGCGCTGGCTCCGGTGGCAATGATCACTGCATCAGCTTCGATGAGTTTTTCTTCGTCTATCCATACCTTGTACGGGGCGGAAGAAAAATCGACTGACGTAGCCAGGCCATACCGGATATCTGAACCCATTCTCACCGCCTGTTTTTCAAAATCTACCATCATTTCGGGACCCTGAACGCCGTCGGCATAACCGGGGAAGTTTTCGACTTCGGTGGTAATGGTGAGCTGTCCCCCTGGTTGGATTCCCTGGTATAAAACGGGTCTTATGTTAGCTCTGGCGGCATAAATGGCTGCCGTATATCCTGCGGGTCCTGATCCGATGATCAGGCAATGTACCTTCTCGACTGTATTTTCCATAGTAATCTGCTGCTATTTTAAGGGGCAGGCCAGTAAGCTGCAAAAATAAGCCTGTATCCAGACAATTTGCTATGCCCTGTTGCCAGTGATGAATATTTATTAATGTTGCCTTATCGTGTGGCTACTTTGGAATGATGAGTGTTCGGTATTGCACCGCATAGCCGCCAAAATATCCGAGGGCGGATCCTCCAATGTTACCAAGTACTTTTGTTGGAGCAGCGAATGGGTTGCCAATGCTTGAGTAACTATATTCCATCGTTCTCCAGAAGTCAAAACAGGCTTTATCGATATTGCAAAGTTTAACCGTAACGGTATCTCCTCTTCTAAAAAATGAATAATTGTCGATGTCTATTTTCGCATTCCGGTCCACTCCCCGCTCGACCTCTGCGTCATAAGAAATACCATCGATGATCTGGTCGTCATAAACGGAATTCAAACCCGGATAAAACGGTTCCTCTCCTCTTTTCGTAAAATACCGAATGTAGTTTCCGTGACCGGGAGGATCGTAAAGCCTCCCCATCAGGGTCACCAGCGTTGAATCGGGATTTCCTGGTGATCGTTTCCACCAGAGAGAATCGAGCGTTTTGGTAAGCGCCGGAATCGTGGTTGTTGCCTCGTAAACCGCACTGCCGGTGCGTATCTGCATATTATACGATGAGGCCAGGGCTCCCTTGAACGAGCCCGCAAGGTTTGATGAATCGATGGTATAATAATAAAAGGAAACGCCTGGCAAAAGCGGCATGGAATATTCTTTTAATTTTTGGGACCGTGTACCGTCGGATATTATAATCTCTGCATCGCGCACGAATGAATTAGCGAGAATGACTGGATTGATTTCGCTAAAATAATTCAGGCTGTGTGAGAGGATCACGAGGGGCGGGCGGCCATTTTCGATGGTTGCCTCAACCACAAGTTTGGCCGAAGTATCTTCCAGTTTAAAGGTGATTGTTTTTTCACAAGCCTGAAGAAAGATCAACAAACACAGACTTACAATAATCCTCGTCAATTCATAATATTTAAAGTGACAATAATAACGTTCGGCCAGGGATTTGGTTGAGGTACCAACATCCCCCGGAGGGAAGTTCAAAATAAGTGATACGAAAAAAGCCGGTCGATGACCGGCTTTAGTACAATTCAACATATGTTGTTATCCCAGGTAAGCCTTCAGCGCATTGCTGTAGCGGGCTTTCTGTAATCTTTTAATCGCTCTTTCCTTTATCTGCCGGATTCTTTCTTTGGTAAGATCATACTTCTGGCCTATTTGTTCAATAGTCACACCATTTTCGCCGTCAAGTCCGAAATAGGCATTTACAATCTCGGCTTCTCTTGGAGAAAGAGATTTCAGCACCCTGCGGATCTCGTTGCGAAGGGAATCCTGCATAACATCCTCATCTGTTTCATCACCACCTTCAAGAAGATCCCCCATCGCTACGTCTTCAGCTTCGTGAACCGGAGCATCGAGTGAACTGTGACGGGTATTGCTTTGAAAGATATTGTTGATCTCGGTCTCGCTCATTTCCAGGATCTCCGCGAGTTCTTCAGTAGAAGGTTCCCTCTCGTGCTCCTGCTCAAATGCCATGTAGGCTTTGTTGGCCTTATTGTATGTACCAATCTTGTTTTGAGGAAGCCTTACGAGACGACCCTGCTCCGCTAGAGCCTGAAGAATGGACTGACGTATCCACCAAACGGCGTAAGAAATAAATTTAAAACCTTTAGTTTCATCAAAGCGCTGAGCTGCCTTGATCAAACCAAGATTACCTTCGTTGATCAAATCACTAAGCGACAGACCCTGGTGCTGATATTGTTTGGCTACCGACACAACGAAGCGAAGGTTAGCCTGTACCAGTTTATCCAATGCCCTCTGGTCGCCCATCTTGATACGCTGTGCAAGAACGGTTTCCTCCTCAGGAGTGATCATTGATATTTTGGAAATCTCCTGGAGATACTTCTCAACCGCCTGTGAGTCGCGGTTGGTAATTTGTGTAGCTATCTTAAGTTGCCTCATGCATTTCTATATTTGTTCAATAATATAGAGTGTCTGTAACGGTATAAAATAGATGTTGTTGACAAAACGGCGCCAACAAGTCGTTAAACATATTTCTGTAGTGTGGGGAATAATGTCAAATTTACGCTTATTAGCCGAAACGTCATAGTCCAGGATCAAGAAAACCCCGGATTGTAAGCCAATTAGGGGTATATTGGCAATCGTTTTTAGAAAAATATTTGATATCTACGGATAAATCTTCTAATAATACCTTTAGCGAAACAGTGTTTGAGCCTTCAAAAATTAATATTTTTTAAGGAAGTCCTCCCATGCATCAATAATGGATTTCCCCCTCTGGAGTCTTAATGATGAGCTTTTTTTCCTCAGCAGCCTCCAGTCTGCCGACTATTTTTGCTTCCAGACCAAAACTTCCTGCAAGATCAATAAGTTGAGCGGCATCTTTCTCTGTAGTAAAGATTTCGAGGCG